>JBHHVD010000009.1:0-47900 GCA_046754105.1 Candidatus Krumholzibacteriia bacterium | reverse complement strand
ATCGATCGGGTTTCGAACTCGCCGCCGATGAACACCTGCACGGCCATGGCGGCGACGTTGAGACGGACCGCGTCTTCGATATCGACCGCGATCTCCTCGTCGGACAGCTCCCCCAGAATGCTGGGACCGCCGCTGGCCCGGAGAACGACGCCGCGCGTGAAGGTCGGCGGTATGGTCGAGCGAAGGATCCCGCGCGTACACATCAGCGTGTCCGCGTACGGCAGCAGCGGCACGATATTGATGTCGACCCGCTCGAGGCCCGACGTGGGGCCCAGAAAGTAACCGTGGTCGATCGCGAGCATGACGGTGCGGTTGGTGTCCGGATCGAAGATGCTGGAGAGGCGGTTCTTCATTCCCCAGTCCAGGGAGTTCGAGCCTCTCAACGCGAACGGCTCGCATTTCATCGGGATATCGGTGTGGTATTCATGCGCGTCCTGAGTACCGTCTTTATCGGCCATGCCTGTCTCCTTGATCGATTGAAACATCCGCCACTCCGCCTCGCGCACGACGAGCCGGCAGTTGATTGTACCACGCGGCGGCGTAAGTACCAACTTGCTTCTTGGCAATGGATTATGCTTGGCGCGTGATTCGTGGTATGCTTGCAGCGCGGCGCGCGCTCCACCACGCGCGGAAACGACATCCGGTGCGCGTGCGCCTGGTCTGCCGCCTGCGGCCGCGCGTCGAGACGGAGCGCACGTGTATCGAACGAAAGGGTCGAAATGAAATACAGGTTATTGGGTCGCAGCGGCCTTCGCGTGTCGGAGCTGGCACTCGGGGCCATGACGTTCGGCGAGGAGTGGGGGTGGGGCGCATCCAGGGATGAAAGCCGAAAGATGTTCGAGGCCTTCGCCGAGGCCGGCGGCAATTTCATCGATACGGCGAACCGCTACACGGAGGGCACCAGTGAAAAGTACGTGGGCGAATTCGTCAAGAGTGACCGCGAGCACTTCGTGGTTGCCACCAAGTACACGCTCTTCACGCGGCGCGATGACCCCAACTTCAGCGGCAACCACCGTAAGAACATGGTGCAGGCCCTGGATGCGAGCCTGAAGCGGCTCGGCACGCAATACGTCGACCTGTACTGGGTGCACGCCTGGGATTTCACGACCGCGGTGGACGAGGTGATGCGCGCTCTGGACGATATCGTGCGGGCCGGCAAGGCCCTGCATATCGGCGTCTCCGACACGCCCGCGTGGATCGTATCGCGGGCGAACACGCTGGCGGAGTTGCGGGGCTGGTCCCGCTTTGTGGGCCTGCAGGTCCGTTACAGCCTCGTGGACCGCACGGTGGAGGCCGACCTGCTGCCGATGGCGCGGGCGTACGACATGGCCGTCACACCGTGGAGCGTCCTCGCCGCGGGGGTGCTCAGCGGCAAGTACAACGCCAAGAACCCGCCGCAGAAAGGCCGCGCCAGGGAAGGCGCCGCCACCGTCGATCGCAACCTGGAAATCGCCCGCACCGTGGTGGACGTGGCCGCCAAAATCGGGTGCTCGCCGGCACAGGTGGCGATCAGCTGGGTCCGGCAGCAGCCCGGTATCGTCATCCCGCTCGTCGGCGCTCGTAATCTCGCCCAACTGGAGGATAATCTCGGCGCACTCGAGGTGACACTCGACCCCGCCCAGCTCGAGCGCCTCGATGAAGTGAGCCGCGTCGACCTGGGGTTTCCGCACAATTTTCTCGGCCAGGAGCACATTCGCGATTTCGTCTACGGCGGCACCTGGGACAAGCTGCACCGGGACGCACCCGGGCTCTAGTCCGGTATCCGCACGCTTTCTTTCTTGCGGACGCCGTTAATTGACTTATGTCAATTCCAACCTCACAGCTCCGCTGACTCGACCATGTTCGAACTTTTCCTGGCGGGAACATTGCATTATGTTGAAGAAACGCGTACCAACCGGGGCCGGACGCGGCCCGGAATTTTTCTGAGAGAGGCAAGAAATGCACACACCGTTCGGCGTTGTGAACCTGCACGGAGAGGACACCCTCACCATTGAGAGCATCGCCGTGGGGGAATTCACCAAATCCTATCTCGGTGAACACGGCACGCAACTCATCCAAAAAATGGTAGCCAGGGGTTCGTGGCCGCTCAAGGACGGCTGGAAGGACGCGCGCTTCGCCGCGGTCACCGCCGGCGAAAGTCCCGAGGTGCTGGCGCTCGTCGCCGATTACGATGACGGCACGAATGCCGTGCTGGCGCAGGCGAGCGGCCGGCCCAAGGCAGCGGAGGCCCGGACCCAAAGCGCGCTCCTGTCACGGTATCTCGAGGCCGAATCGAGGATACCGTTCGCGCGAGGCCAGAGGGGTTGGGAGGAGGTAACGCCCGGGGCGGTGATTCGCGAGAAATTTACGAGCCGGGCGACGTATACGGGGTCGTGGGCGAAAACCGTAGCGGTCATCGATCCGGAAAAGTGCAACACCTGCCAACAGTGCGGTATCTGGTGCCCCGAGGGTGCCATTCGAATGGACCCGGTCACCGGCAAGCTCAACATCGTGGACTACGATTATTGCAAGGGCTGTGCGATGTGTCACTACGTCTGTCCGCCGGACGCCCTCGCCATAGAGATGGTGGATGAAAAGCTGGTCAAGGCCGCGCAACCCAAAGTGTTCGACGGCGTCTACGGCAAGCGGATCGAGATCACGGGCAATCTCGTAAAACGGGAAGCGGAGCATATGGCCCGCGGCACCGGGGACGCGGGCGAGTTGATATACAGCGACACGTCGGGAAAGAAATCCCTCTCGGGCCAGCGGATTCTGCAGGTGCTTCATTCGCCGAACGGCCACGGCGCGGAATCGCGGCCGCTGCTCTGCACGTTCTCAAGCGAGGACGGCAAGCAATGGAAGAAGATTGTCCGTCCACTGGGCACGATTCTCGTCTACGGGACGAGCGAACACGACCAGGCGCTGGCCGCCCGGCTGCAGCTGGATGGGTTCTGGATCACCGCGGTCCCCGTGCCGGGCAGATCCGCTGCGCACGGTGCTTTCGAAAAAGCGGACGTGCTGGCGGACGCAACCCTGGAGTCCATGATCGAGCGAGCCGATACTTCGTTCGACGCCGTGGTCACCGCTCGGTACGACGCAATAACCGTGGAGCAGGACAAGTTGATCATGGACAAGGTCGGCGTGCTCAGGGCTCCGTTCATGCCGAATCGCACGCGCGACGACTCGCTCGAAAGCATCATTTCCGAAGTAGAGGATGCGATGCCGGCTCCGGAGACGGTAGAGGACGACCGGCCTCTGGCCCAGCTGCAGGAACAGGAAGGTGACGTAACTTCCGGCCACAGGCTCTGCGCCGGCTGTCCGGTGGCCACGGCCTTCAATCTGGTGATAAAGGCCATGCATGATCTGGACCCCGAACTGGAAGGCATCTATAGCGGCGCCACCGGCTGTGCCGAAGTAGCGACGACCATCTACCCGGACACCGCGTGGCCGAACTGGCTGCACACGACATTCGGCGGGCTGGGCGCCAACCTGGAGGGCGTGGACGCGGCGTACCGGTACTTGCGCAAACGCGGACTGATCGAGAAGAAGTTGAAGATCTTTGGCTGGGCAGGCGACGGAGGCACGTACGATATCGGCCTGCAGGCGTTGAGCGGTTTTCTCGAGCGGGGCCTCGCCCGGGACTCGGTGTACTTCTGCTACGATAACGGCGCCTACATGAACACCGGTATCCAGCGGTCCAGTGCTACTCCGATGGGCGCGGCCACCAGCACCTCCCCCATTGGTGACGTGATTCCGGGCAAGCCGCAGTTCAGAAAAGATATCGAGCATATCGCCGGTGCTCACAACAGCGTCTACGTAGCGAGGGTATCTCCCTCCCACCAGATAGACTTCGTAAACAAATTGAAGAAAGCGATTCAGCACGACGGGCCGGCCTTTGTCGTTTGCTACAGCAATTGCACGACGGGTCACCGGACGGACACGGAGCTTACATCGGAGCAGTCACAACTCGCCGTCGAATGCGGGTTCTGGCCGCTATTCGAGATCGAAAAGGGAGAGACGAGGCTGAGCCGGCCCGAACCGAGTGTGTACAACCCCCGCGTCCGGCCCGAAAACAAGACTACGCTCCTCCAGTGGCTCCGGACGGAAGGACGCTTCGCCCAGCATTTCGATAAGCAGGGCAACTTCGTCTCGCGAGAGCACGAAATGCAGTACCGTGAACTCGAACGCCAGCTGCTGATGAATTGGCGGACACTGCAGGCTGAAGACGGACTGACGCGTAAAAGAGACCGCTTGATGGAGGAACTGACCGAGTACCTGCGGGAGCAGAATGCAAAACGCCTCAAAGACCTGACGACCAAACCCCACCTGTTCGGTCTCGCCGGTTACACGCAGTCCTACATGGACGAGCTGTCGTGGCTGGACGAAGGCGGACGGCCGAAGCCGCTCCTGCAGAGAGTCTTCGACAACGTCCGCCGCAGCCTGGACACGGAGGACTACAAGCTCAAGGACCCCGAACTCAGGGAAAAACTCTACCGTGTCTTCATCGAAGAATACAGGACCCTTATCGAGGATCGACGGGCCCTCAGGAGGCAGGCAACGGCAAAAGCGGCCGCGATCGGCGAAGAAAAGGAGGCTCACGAAGCCGTGATCCAGGCGGCGATGGACGAGGGGGAGAAACGCCAAACCCGGGCGGCGATCGGTTCCCACCCTCTGGCCGGGAGGATCTTCGCCCGCGCGGGTGACGGCGGTGTGACGGCGGCGAAGCTCTTTGTCAGTCTCCTCAAGGAAATAGGGATTTTCGGCAAGGCGGCTCCCGACTACGGGCCGGAGCGCCGCGGGGCACCGGTCGGAACGAATTTCACGATCAGCGGCAAAGAGCTGAGGACCCAGGCGAGCTTTGAGGATTATTTCGTCAGCATCGTCGGCAACCCGGATGATCCCGGCTGGCCGACCGCCCAATGGCGGGATCGCGTCGTCCCGGGCGGGGTCGTTATCCTAAACACACCACTGCCCGTGGAAGAGGCACGGGCAAAATACGGGATTCCCGAAACGCTGGCGCTCGTCGTAACGAATGCGTCCGCTACGCGCGAGTCCCTGCGCGTGCCGGAGACGGTCACACTGCTGGCCTGCGTCTTGAAAGCACTGGTGAACCGCGGTGTCGGTTTTCCCGACGATTATCTCCGCGAGGGATGGGCGCTGCTGCTGACCAAGGAGTTCGCGGGCAAAGCGAACACGGCGAAGATCGTCCGCAGCAACGTAGAGGCGTTCTGGAGCACCTACGATGCGGCCGAGTTGTCCGGTGCGAGCGGTACGGGCGAAGAGAACCGTACCGAGGCGCCCGGCTTCGAGCAATCACCGCCCGCCAAACTGATGACGGGCTCCGAGGCGATCGCCGAGGCCTGGAGGCAAATCAATCCCGGCGTTTTTGCGATGTTTCCGATTACGCCGAGCACCGAGGTCGGAGAGACTTTTTCGCGGTTCTGGGCGGACGGCAAGGTCGATACGGAGTTCGTGCACACCGAATCCGAGCACTCGTCGTTCATAACTATTATCGCCGCCGCCGCCGCCGGCGTACGTGCCGTTACGTCAACGGCCTCACAGGGCATGTTGCTCGGCAAAGAGGGGGGGCTCCTGGCCGCGTCGTTACGGCTTCCCGTTGTCGTCAACGTCGGGGCCCGCGAGACCAACGCGCCGCTCAGCATCCACGCGGGACATACGGACTTCTATCAATACCGGGACGACGGCTGGATCCATTTCATGGCGCGCAACGCGCAGGAGGCGTATGATTTTGCCATCATCGCCCAGAAAACGGCCGAACGCGCGGAACTGCCCGCGTTTATCGCGCAGGACGGGTTCATCGTCACCCACAACAAGGACATGCTCGATACGCTGAGCGACGAGGAGGTACAATCGTTCGTCGGTGAATACGATCCCGAGTATTCTCTGCTCAAGACGGGCGGCACCTACAACCCCGTGGCCCTCCAGGATTATTACTCGGAACACGTGCGCACACTGGCCGAGGCGCAAAAAGCGCTGCCGCGTATTGTCGAGGAGGTCTTCGAGGAATTCGCCGCACTAACGGGCAGACGCTATGAACGAGCCCGCACCTATCACGTCGACGATGCCGACGTGATCGTGGTAGCTATGGGATCCACCGAAGGAACCGCGATGGACGCGGTGGATGAACTGCGGGACCAGGGGATGAAAGTGGGCTTGTTTGCTCCGAAGACGTACCGTCCTTTTCCCGCGCGGGAAATGCGGCGCAGCCTCGGCGAGGCAAAGACGGTTATCGTCATGGACCGGGCGAACTCGTACGGCGCCGAGCTCACGCCGCTGGCCGTGGAAACCCAGGCCGCCATTTCCCGCCCGGTTCTCAACCTCGAGTACGGTCGGGGCGGCAGAAACACGCCTCTGAGCCTGGTGCGGGATATATACCGGCTGGGCCTGGTCCTGGGCAGCGATGTCGACGGCGAAAGGGTACAGTTGCTGCTGGATGGGCCCGACCGAGAGATCGACGCCCTGATGCGCGAACTCGAGACACTCGAGGGGGAAGCCTTCACCCGGAGCTTCACGGAGCACCTGATCGCCGGGCGTCTCATCGAGGCGTTCGGCCCGTGGGAGCACGTCGACGTGCGCGAAACGAAGAAGCGGCGCGATATCAAACTGCGGATCATAAAGAGGGTCGTCGCGGGCGCCTCGGCCGTGGCCCGGCCTCGCATGGCGGCCGGCCAGCCGGTGGAGTACCAGGCGCGCGGTGGTTCTGCCTGACGGCCATCGTTCCTCACGCTGGAACGTTCGTCGATCATCCATCCGTGCAAGTCCCGCCACGTATTCCTCGTGGCGCCGGTCCCGCCGGCTCGGCAGATCCATCCCCATGCGATTCAGGCTGGAGACACCCGCGGGCGCTTGGGCTATGGCTTGTAGTCTTTTGGACTGTGTTTCTTGCCGTGACACTCGAGGTAACATTCTCCCGTCCGGTCGCCGAGGTCGTTGAACTCCAACCGGCCCGTATTCGGATCGGGAAAAACAACCGTCTGGTTGAAGTTTATCAAGTGGCTGTTTCGCGACGGGGTGCCGGTTCCGGCGGAGATTCCGTGTGGATCATGACACGTCGAACAGGGCGCATCTTCCCCTTCTATATGTTTCTTGTGCAGTTTGAAACTGTCTCCGTTGAGGATGGACTGCCGGTCGTGGCACGAATAACATAGCGCGTAGGCCTGTGAGGACTCTCGCGTGAAATCTACGGTGTCATAGTTCAGTTTGAGCAGCGGGCGGTTATCGGATCCGTGCGGCCCGCGGGGCAGGCCGCTTTGAGAGCTGTGGCAATCATCGCAACTCATGATTCTGCTTTCCGTCCACGGCGGAATCAATGAAGGCGCGTTCGGGTTCTTTCCCGCGGCAGCGACCGGATGGTACGAGATGCCGGAGGGGTTGAACTCCTGCCGCGTGTTGAGATTGTTGATGACCCGGGTAACGACCTGGCCGGTACCGTGGGCGTCCCCGTGGCACTTGAGGCAGACCTCGTAGCTGTAGCTTACCGCACCGACCGGATTTCCGTTGATGTCGATGCCATCCACGAACCGCAGGGAGCCGGGCGCCGCCGGGGGTGGAGGCCGATCGGTCGCGGCGGCGTGCGGATTGTGGCAGTCCGTGCACTCGACGTGCCGTGGCATCGTCAGGGGATCCTCTCCCGGCTGGTGGACCCCCGTCTGCTCCGCCACGGGGTGCCGGCTAAAAAGCGACAACGCGCTGTTGATGTCGCTTCCAACGCTGCCATCGTGGCACGTCAGGCAATTGTTCTCCTCCTGCATATGATTGAGTAGCTGCGGCGGCTGGCCGGCCTCGTGGGCCTGGTGGCAGTTCATGCAGCCGTTCTCGGCCACGGTCGCGCCGTCCGCGTGCGGCCACGGATCGACCCCGGATCCGTCCCACGTGGCGGTCGACACATCGTGAATCGAGCCCGTCCAGCCGTTTTTCTGGTGGCATCCAACACACAGCTGAGAGAAGAGGGGGCTCATCCGCAAGAAATCACCAAAGTCATTATTGTGCGAGTCATGACAACTCGTGCACTGCATTTGCCCGTCATTATCCAACGGCAGCGTAGCGGGCAGCGATGATGGAGAAACGAGTTCCGGGTCCGAGATGGCCAGTGCTTCGTCGAACGCAAACGACACCGGGTGATCGTCCGCAAGGTTCACGTCGAGCAGCGAATGGCCGGGGGGCAGGAACACCGTGCCACCCTGAAACTGGATCTGGTTGGCCTCCGATACGATTTCCCCGAGGGCGATGGTCCCGTCATGACAGGACAGGCACAGACGGCTCGCACCCGTGGGCTGGCCGGCCTGGGCCTGGAGCGTCGGCGAATCATAGACGAGATATGTGACGCGGCCGTCGGAGCGGTTCCAAAGTGGCGGCTGCCCGCTGGAGCGGTGCGGTGCATGACAAAAAATGCATATGCGACTCTCGGTCACGGCCTTTACCGGCCCCGGTCCGCTGTCGGACAGGTTGTGTTTTGTCAAGCGCAGCGATTGGCCGGCCGCGGGTGCCGCGGCAAGCATAATAGCCGTCACACCGTACGCGATCGCCGCCCCGCGGACACCGATACCGGCACATCCGGACCGGACTCCCGCCCTGCCGCGTCGCATCGACATCACACCCTAACCTCGCTCTGTCCAGCGGAAAACCTGGATGCGACGATTGAATGAATCGGCAACGAAGATTCTCTGCCGCCCGTCAATGCTGATACCCATGGGCTGCCAGAATTCGGCGACGCCCTGCCCCGTCGTCCCAAGCGTCAGCAGGAGTGTCCCCTCACGGTCGAAGATTTGTACGTTATCGAACAGCGCATCCACAACGTAGACCCTCCCCCCTGAATCCACGGCGATCCCCTTCGGTCTGGCGAAGTGTCCCGGCCCGTCTCCAGTCCCGCCGAACGTCCGAAGCACCGCCCATTGCGGATCGATGACTTTCACGCGTGCGCCCAGGGCCTCTACCACAAAAATGTTCCCACCGGGGCCGACCGCGATGAACGACGGCGCTTCCAGCTGCAGGCCCTGTCCGGGACCGTGGCTGGCTACGACGTTGCCGCCGGCGTCCATTTCATAGATACGATTCGCGGCGAGGTCCGTTACGAGCATACGACCGGCTCCGGCATGATATGCGATTCCCACCGGCCGCGAAAGACCGTCCTCGAAACGACTCAAGAGCCTTCCCTCGCCGTCAAGACGATAGACTCCCGCGAGTTTCGAGTCGACGACCCAGCACGCGCCGTCCGGGTGGATCGCCATATCAAGCGCGGACGGAAACGGACGCCCGTCGAGGTCGAATCGCCTGGCATCCGCCAGCCCGCCCTCCCCGTCATACCTCGACCGAAACACCGCTCCCCTTCCACCATCAAGCACGTACAGCGCGCCGTCCGTCGCGAACACCGCAGCCGTGGTCCTGACGAAGCCGTCGCCGGGAACGGGGAGGCCGTCGACAGGCATGCCCTGGGCGAAGCGGTCCGCGTGGGGGTCGGCAAGCAGGGAGACCAGTTGAAGGTTCGGTCCTTCGAGATGGCCGGGGTAGATGAACTCGGGTGGCGGAACAGCCCGACGAACCACGTCGCGCCGGGCACACCCCGTGGAAACCGCGACCAGCGCTGCGAGCGCCAGCCGTAAGAAGGTCCCGACTTTCCGCGAGCAGATGCGCTCAAAAATGTCGTCTGATCTCAAGGCTCGCAAGTGTTCTCTCCTCGGTCCCAACGATTTTTACCTCACGATTGTAGGCGTTGAGCTTCAGCAGCACTTCGAGATTGTGAGCTACGTACCGGGTATTCACGCCCAGAGTAACGTCGTGCCCATCGTCCCTGCGGCCTGAACGTTGCAGGCCGTGAAATCGCGTCTCGATGACAAGACGGCGGGTGGGACGATACCAGAAAGTTCCGGCAAACGTCACGTTCTTTGAGCGCTCCCGATCCTCTGTAAACTCTGTTTCACTGTAAGCCGAATTGACGACCAGATTCAGCGAGCCGTTGATCGGCTTGACGTAATAGATGCTCGCGCTACTCCGCTTGTAGGGATTGATCGTCGTGACCCGGTTTTGGTAGCGGGCCTCGACGCGAATGCTCTGCCAATTCAGCCTCAGTGAAGCGTTCTCGAGTCTCGTGTTCTCGATCGTGGCCGATGGCTCTCCGCGGAGGAGGTCGCGATTGAGCTTCTGACGGCTGGCATCGAGACTGATATGGGGGGTGATCCCGAGACCGAAGCCGTACGCCGGCGCCCTCTCCTCGAATTCAAAACTGGCCCCTACCAGAACCACGTACCGAATACTCAATTCGTCCCCGGGCTGAATGGTGGCCAGGGGCTGGATCTGAATTTCGAAAAAGTCTCCTGTCGTGATGATCAGATAGTCGATGCCCTGCTGCGGCAATACGCCCGGCTGGGTGAGATTCAGGATTTCTATCGACGTTGAATCAACGCCTACCTCATCGAGTACGGTAGGAACTCCCGGCGTGTAAACGACGGTCCTCTGGCGGGGGCGGCTCGTGTTGCGGGAGAAGTCCTCCTTGTAGCGCCGGAACCCGTATTCGTAGAACAGCCTGAGGGAGCCGAAAAAGGTCTGCTTTCGATAGTCCGTCCGGGCTGAAACCTGGGCATCCAGCTGCCGGCCATCATCGTATTCGGGAAAAGTGCCGTCTCCCGTTATGGTGGTGACCACGCTTCTGTAGAGCCGGTGAACCAGGCTCGCGCCAACGGCATCCGTCCGCGAACTGATACCTGCTACCTCATCGTTGCGGCGAGAATAGGAGGTGGTCAGGTCGAGATTCGACAGCAGACCTATGTTGGCAAAGACCGAGCCCTCCACGTAGCGGCTGGAGACCGCCGCCTGCAGGCGATTGTAATAGACGGATGACGAAATCGTGCGCCGGCCGGCTTTGTCGAGACGCATCGTACTCAACAGGCGGCCGGTCTGGTTCTCGACATCGTTTCCCGACGTCAAGAAGTCATTCTCCGTCACTTCGTACTTGGCGCTCGCATAAAACCTCTCGCCCCGCAACGTAGATTCGTAACGGAGTGCCCTGCGGATTTCCTCGTTTTCGACAAGTCCTTTGGAATCGTAATTGTTCCACTCGTAATCCAGGACCTGGTTCAGGCGCCTCAAGCCCCACCGGAGGGCTGCGGTTCGGGAGGAGCGATTCACGTACGTGTCCTCCAGGAAATCCCCGTCGACATTGGTAACGTTGCGGGTTGCAGCCACGGTGAGCGACAGGTCGTGATCCCGGAGGAACATGCCGGCGACCCTGTACTCGCTCAGGGCCTCGCCGATCGCGCGGTGGCTGTCGGGTTGTTCGTTCGATAGGGAGCGTTGTTTCAACGTCAACCGGCCGCTGGATGTCCACGAAAATAGTCTCGGGTGGTACAACGATCCCCCAACGCCCAGTCGGAGTGATTCCAGCAGACCGGCCTCGTTGTCCCGCAGCAGCGGCCGGCTCGACGTCCACTCGCGCTTGATTCGATCGGAATAGGCGACGGACCCCAGCGAGGCCCGTAGCGAGTCGACGGCGAGGATCCGGATCTGGGCGGATACGCGTACCGCGGTGCCCGGCGGCACGGCGGCACAGGCCAATAGCAGTGCCCAGGTGAACGTGCGCGCACGCGCCATCGCCGGCGCGCGAGATCGGCCGCTAGTCGAGCAAGAACGCATTCGCCGAGAGATGCGGGTTATGGCAGTCGGTGCAGCGGTCTTCATCTTCCAACTCCGGATGGTCTCCTTCGCCTTCGGGTATTGCCTCTTCGTGGCATTCGAAGCACAGCGTTCTGACGCGCTGTGCCCGCAAGAGATGCTCGTAACGGGAGCGATGCGGCTCGTGGCACTGAAGGCACTCCCCTTCCTCGACCGGCGAGTGAATGATCAACTTGTTTTCCTCCGCGTACTCCGCCGTCTTGTCATCATGGCACTCGAAGCACAGCCGCTCCGGCGCCATCACGAGCCAGCCGGATCCTTCCGCACCTGGATTCAGCGAAGGCATGCCCGCGCGACCCGATGCGCGCTGCGCCCGCCCCGGCAGGTTGTGACAGTTGTCACACTCACGGTCCTCGTACGGTGAATGCATCACAAAGGATGCCCTGACCGAATCGCGGGAGGCCGCCGCTCGATCGGGTCTCTCGCGGCGCACCGCCACGCTCGTGTCCGGGGTTACTGTCGAGCGAGGGGGCGGCACGCCGTCGAAGAGAAAAGAAATCACTTTGTGGCTGCGCCCTCCGCTGCACCCGCATTGGCTGGCCGCCCCGGCCAGAACGGCTACCGTAGCGGTGATCACGGCGCGATGCAGCAGACGACTCATGTCTAACCGTCTTCCTTGCTACCCGTGGACCCGCCCGCCTCGTCCCTTGGGCTCGTTTGCCGCGGGATCGCAAAGGCGTTCTCCCTGGGCGTCCCGAAACCGTAGACCGAGACACCGTTCGGGCCGTACTGGTTCGCCACGATCAGGAGATAGGACACGTCGAAACGGCCATCGACTCGATCGGCGAAGAGCT
Source organism: Candidatus Krumholzibacteriia bacterium (assembly GCA_046754105.1). GTDB lineage: Bacteria > Krumholzibacteriota > Krumholzibacteriia > WVZY01 > WVZY01 > JAZGDW01. The sequence goes on along the minus strand of JBHHVD010000009.1, from coordinate 35,442 downwards.
CGAGGCCGTCGTAACTGATCGTGACGCCGGATGGCAAATACATATCGCCCGGATCGGTGCCGGGGCCTCCGAAGAAGAGAACCAGTTCACCCTCGGGGGAAAAGACCTGGACGTTTTCAAAAGCGGCGTCGGACACGTAAACGAAGCCCGAGCGGTCCACCGCGATGCCGCGCGGACGGGCGAACCGCCCCAACTGGTCCCCCTGCCGCCCGATGTTGCGGACGAAGCTCAGGTCTCGATCGAAAACGTGGATGTTGGCCGCCAGAAGGTCCGCCACGTACAGCATTCCCCTGCTGTCCACGGCGAGATTGGCAGGCATCAAAAGGGTGCCGGTCGCGGACTCCTCTGACCCGGTAAGCCGGTGCATGACCTGCCCGGTGTTGCGGTCGAGGATTTCAACCTCGTGCCCCTCCACGTCCGCGACGAACAGGCTGTCCCCGTAAACGGCCACGGAAGTCGGACCGAACTGGCCGTCTTCACCGAAGGCACCGACGAAACGATCGCCTGCGTCGAACACAAAGATCCGCTTCTTGACGTTGTCGGCTACGTATTTCGTCCCGTCGGAGGCGATTGCAATGGACATCGGTTTTCCGAAATGGAATTCCTCCTCTTCACCCAACACCCACATTCTCCTTTCTGCAAGGTCCATTACGACGACCTCGGCGCGTCGCGAATCGCACGTGTAGAACCGGCCTCGGTAAAGAACCGACTGGTGCGGTTTGACAAGGTCCTGCCTGCGGATCTTCTGGCCGGTCACAAACTTCTGGAAAGTGCCGACCTTCACTCCCAGGTCCTCGCTGTTTTGAAACCGCGCGAGAAACTGTACCTTCGGCGGTTGGGGGAGCGGCGGGTAGAAGACGCTCGATTGCCTGACGGCCCCCGGCCCGCCACACCCAACGGAGAGCAGCGCCAGGGCGAGGGAAGGTATCCATAAACCACTGCCTCGCAACCGCCGCGATGCGAATGTGGGCAAGCCCGAAATGTGTTTCACTGCTGGCACTCCCGCGTTGATCGTGAAAAGTGACCCGGGAAGAGCAACCTGCACGCCCCACCCGGGTCTTTCCGCGCCACAAACCTTCAAGAACTACTTGTTGTGGCAGGCGAGGCACAGGCCGGAGGCCTGACCCTGGGACGCTTTCTGCGCGATGCGGAGCAAGTGCGTACCTCCAACGGACTCGTTGTCATGCACGTCGTGGCAGCTGGAGCACTGCACCTTGCCCATCGGCAGGACGTCGGCGATCATGCCCGACGATCCCATCGGTGTCGTGGCCGGGTCGTTCAGGCCGTCGTTGTCGGCCGGATCGTAGTTGTAGGCCACGCTGAGCGGGTGTGTTCTGGCCAGGCTTCCCGCGTTGCCCGCACCGGGCACCTGGAATCCTGGATCGTAATCGCCTATGAACACGGTTCCCGCTCCGATGTTCTTCCCGTCCCATTCATCTATGCCCACGGTACCGTCATGGCAACCAAGACAGAGCTTGGAGACGCCGTCCGGCTGGCCCGTGACGGAACCGTCCATCATCGTGTACGGTGTAAACACCTGACTCGTGACTTCGTGGTTCCACAGAAGGCCCGTGGGATAGATATCACGCTGGTGGTCGTGCGGAACGTGGCACACCCGGCACAGTTCCTCGCGCGTATTCCACGGGTTCGCGGTGAGACTCGAGAAATCGTGCGGTGAGCCACTGATTCCGCTTCCGGTTCCGTTCGCAAGCGCACCGGTCGCGAAACCCACAACCACCACAGCTACTATGAAGCGCTTCATTTACTCCTCCTTACCATCTAGTAGCGTCGTGTGATCGCCAATTTACCGCGCCGTGCCCTGCCGCCGTTACCCGCCCTCGGACATGGCGCCCCTACCCCATAAGGCAAGGCCGGTGCCATCTTGGTAATATTTTCACAAACTAAATTGTGTTGAAATATAAAGAGTTATGAGGTCTTCATTGGGCCCGTTGCGCGATTCCCGGGGGTCATATTCCTGGAAGCGGGAAAACGGCCGCCGATCGTTCCCGGAAATGGGAATCCACGGGCGGGCCGCTGTGGACCGGCGGGGTTGCACGGGCACCGAGGGCGTGTCGGCGGCTGGATCAGGAGAGGTCGAGTTCTTCGAGCTTGCGATAAAGAGAGGACAGACCCATCCCCAGTTTTTTCGCAGCCAGGCGTTTGTTGTTACCACACTCGCGCAGCGTCTTCAGGATCAGTTCCCTTTCGAATACTTTGACCGCGTCTTTCATGGTCCGGGGTGCGTGCCCGCCATGCGCAAAGCGCTCGATGTAATCGGGGAGATTCAGGGGCTCGATGGTCTCACCGCGGGCCAGCACGACGGCCCGCTCGATGACGTTTCGCAGCTCGCGGATGTTTCCGGGCCAGTCGTACCTCCCGAGCGCACGGATCGTCCCCGAGGAAAACGATCGCACACCGGTACGAAGCCGCTTACGCGTTTCATCCAGAAAATACCGGGCGAGTAACTCGACGTCCCCGTCTCTGTCCCGAAGCGGGGGGACCGGCATCTCGATAACGTTGAGGCGGTAGAAGAGGTCCATACGAAATCTACCCTCGTCGACCTCGCGCTTGAGGTCCATGCTGCAGGCGGCGAGGACAACCGCGCGAACCGGGATGGGCACGGTCTTTCCGATCGGCGTGACCTCCTTTTCTTCCAGTGCACGCAGTAGTTTCGCCTGCATGTGGTGTGGCAGCTCGGAGACTTCATCGAGGAACAGAGTACCCCTGCCCGCGGATTCGAACAGTCCCTTCTTGTCCGCGTAGGCCCCGGTGAATGACCCTTTGGCGTGGCCGAAGAACTCCGACTCCAGCAGCTGTTCGGGGATCGCGGCGCAGTTGACGGCGAGAAACGTGCCATCCCGCCGGTCGGACAGATGGTGAAGTGCTTTTGCCACCAGTTCCTTTCCCGTCCCGCTTTCGCCGGTGATCAAAGCCGAGGACCCCGCCTCCGCCACCCTTGTGATGAGCGATTTCATTTCACGTACGCAATCGCTTTCCCCCTGGATCGCTTCGAGGAACCGCTGCCCGGCGGGTTCGCCGCGTCCCGTGACCGGGCCGTCATCGACCTCGCAGACGCGGAGGATTTTCTGGCAAATGTCTTCAAAGACGACCGGCTTGAGTATGTAATCCTTTGCGCCCGAGCGGATGGCGGCCGCGGCATCGTCACCCGTACCGAAAGCCGTGAACATGATCACGTGTGTATCCGGGTATTCGGCCCGAACCCGGTGCAGCAACTCCGTCCCGTCCATGACGGGCATCCTCACATCGGAAAGCACGACCCGCACCGGATGCGCCGAGAGAACGTCGAGCGCCTCCCCCCCGTGGGCCGCGGTGAAGACGGCGAAACCTTCGCGGCGGAGGTACATTCCCAACGGCTCCCTGACGTCCCGTTCGTCGTCCACTATCAAAACGCTCGCGCGTTGCCCCGTCATGATTCACTCCCCAGCGGGACGGTGACCACAAAGGTGGTTCCCTCTCCCTCAATCGTCTCCACTTCGATGGCCCCCCCCATCTTTTCGACGATGCCGTGCGTGACGGCAAGCCCCAGACCGGTTCCCATGCCCGTGGGTTTCGTGGTATAGAACGGCTCGAAAATATGAGCCAGGTCGTCTTCGGATATGCCCTTTCCGTTGTCCGAGATTCGGATTTCCGTGTTGCTGCCCCGCCGCCCGATCTCTATTCGTATCACCGGCTGTGCCGCGTCGCTCACCGCATCCATCGCGTTGAGAATGAGGTTGAGGAATGCCTGCACGAAGGGATCCCTCGGCAGCCGGGCGTCGCCGGCGCCTCCCCGCTCCCCGAGGTCGAACTCGATCCGCCCGGCGCGCTTGTCCCAGCGAGCGATCTCCACTGCGCCGCGAACGATATCTCCAATGCGTGCGAGCGCGTGTTCCTCTTCCGCAACACGCGTCCTTGCTGACAGGTTGCGCACGATCGTCGTAATCCGACCGATGTGCTTTTGAATCAACCGGCAGTTCTCTTGCACCTCCAGGGCATCGCCCGTTTTCTCGGTTATCTGTATCAGAGACGATATGGCAGAGAGCGGGTTCCCGACTTCGTGCGCCACGCCCGCGGCCAGGCGTCCCATCGACGCGAGGCGCTCTTGCCTGTCGAGGTGCTTTTCGATCTCCTTCTCTTCCGTTACGTCCTCTATCATGACCAGGGTCGCCCGCTCCCCTCCCGGTGTCGCGATCTCCGACGCCTGCAGTTCCAGGTGCTTGCCGTTCTCGTTTCGGTACAATCGATGCTCCTGGGCCGTATCCGTATCGCTCACCCGCGTGCTGCGGATGCGATCGGTATCGCACACCTGGCGCAGGATAGTGAAGTCGCTGACGTTTCGCCCCACGAGGCGATCCGCGGGAGTGTCGAGCATATCCCCGGCTCTTTGGTTTGCGAAAAGAATCGTGCCGTCGCCCGCGACACTCACGAACCCCTGGGTCGAGCTGTCGAAAATGAACTTGAGCTTGTCGCGCTCTCCGACAAGTGCTTCCTGGGATTCGCGAAGGGACTGCGTGCGCTCCGCCACCTTCGTTTCCAGGCCGTCGTAGAACTCTTTCAGCCGCGCGGCCGTGACGTTAATCTGGTGATTGATGAACCCGATGATATCCGTTTGCGCAGGCGCCGGAACCTGGCTGAAGTCGCCTCCCGCAACCAGCCGCAGCCGGCGGGCGACGAGTTCCAGGGGCCGGTACGCAACGTTTCTCAGGAGCAGGCCGGCTCCGAGGATGAACAGGACGAGCAGCCCGGCGACCGAAACGTACATCCACGTGTCCCTGAGGCCCATTAGTTCGTCCGCGGCGGCCAGCGATATGTCGGAGACGATCGTCGCCCGCAGTGGCGCAGGTTCGTGGCACTTCAGGCACGTCGGGCGGGTCTCGATCGGGTACACGTGGTGCATGACCCGTTCACCGCCCTCTTCGCGATACACCTGCTTGCGCCTGGCGGGGAGGTGGTCGGCAGCGTGGCAGCGCGCGCAACTTCCATCAGCCTTTGGGTCGATGGGCTTTCCGATTTCATCCGAAGCCTTGGAGAAAATAACCTCGCCGCCGTTCGAGATCACTCGCAGATTCACCCACAGTCGATCGCGGGCGACCAATGTCATAAAAGCGCGGGCCCGTTCGAGTTTATTTTCGTCGGCGTCCTCCATAATGGCGACCACACCATCGCCGATCGAGTGCGCCTTTTCCTCCGCCAGAGCGGCGACATCCTGGTGGTGCCGGCGATGGCTCAAGAACGCGGCCACGACCATCGCCAGCAGGAACATCGATGAAATAGTCAGCACCGTTCTCACGAGAAGACGCAGGGTCAGCCGGTGCTCGTCAGAACGAGATCGGTACGCCATGAGCTTGCCTGTGGATGAGTTACACGCCCCTCCGGCATCGAACCTCGCGACGCCCGGCGCAGGTTCCATTGTACCGCATTTTGGCGCCTGGATGTTCGCCGTTTTTCCCGCAGATGCCGAACGGGTTGTGCCGCCCGCGGTGGCCGCCCGGTGCCTGATCCGTTCGCGCTGCCACTTGTGAAGCGGCCCGCAGTTGGCGGCACGACGTCGCAGTTTTGGCTTTTGTTGACGGGCCGGGTACACGTAGTATGATTTGCGTGCATTACTCGTTCCACGCGATTCCGGCGAAGGGGGAACCGAATCATGCTCAAGAAGAGACCCCTGGTGAGGGGCCGCATCGAAACGTTTCTTTTCGATTCCCGGGTCCTCCGGCACAACGCCCTGGGTGACCCCCACCGGCGGACCGTAACCGTCTATCTGCCGCCGGAGTACGAGCGGAGGACGGAGCGCCGCTTCCCGGTCTTTGTGGATCTCGTAGGGTTTCTAGGCTCCGGACCGGCGCACCTCAACTGGAAGGCTTTCACCGAAGACGTGCCACTGCGCCTCGAACGCCTGGTGCGGCAGCGCAAGATGGGGCCGGTGATTGCGGTGTTCCCGGATTGCTGGACCCGCCTCGGCGGCAACCAGTACATCAACTCACCGGCGGTGGGTAACTACGCCGATTATCTCCTGGACGAGGTCCTGCCCGAGATCGACCGCCGCTACCGGACTTTCGCGCGCCCGAAAAGGCGGGCTGTCTTCGGAAAGTCATCCGGAGGGTACGGCGCGATCGTCCACGGGATGAAGTACGCCGCGCACTGGGGCGCCATCGCCTGTCACTCCGGCGACATGTACTTCGACATGTGCTACCGTCCCGATATCCCGAAGGTGCTGAACGTGCTTGCCCGGCACAAGCGCGATCCCGCCAGGTACCTGAAGGCCCTTTATTCCCGGAAAAAGATGGAATCGGAGGACCCCGCCGCTATCATGTTCCTTGCCATGGCGGCCTTCTACGACCCCGACGCCTCGGCGCCGCTTGGTTTTCGCCTGCCCATGGACCTCTACACGGGCGAGCTGGACGAAAAACGCTGGCGGCGCTGGTTGCGCAACGACCCGATTCACATGGTCGGTACGGAGTCCGCCCGCAAACAGCTCAAGTCGCTCGCGGGGATCTTCATGGACTGCGGGACGAAGGATCAATGGCACCTCCACTACGGCGCGCGCATCCTGCACGAGCGGCTCGAGGGATTCAAGATACGGCATCACTACGAGGAATTCGACGATCACCACTTATCGATCGATTATCGCATGGATGTGAGTCTCCCGTGGCTGTACAAGCGGATCATGGCGTGACGGGGCGCAGCGTGGCGACCATGCCCTCGGTGACAGATCTTGCAGGCGGGTCGTGTGGCGGCGATGCTCCGCGCCGGATCAGAAGGGATAGTCCGTTTTGCCTGAAGACGCCGCTCACGGTTTTCAATTGTTCTCGCTCATCCACGTAGCGGTCGTGGCGTTCTTCGCCCTGTTTTGGGGCATGCTGATCACGCTTGCGAAACGCCGAGGACCGGAGCATCTCGCCGGCGCGGAGCGCGGGTTCGCGATCGTCTCGCTGCTCGTCTGGATCGTCGCCGAGGGCTACTGGATGCTGCCGGGGCGGTTCGACGTGTCGTACACGCTGCCGATACATCTATGCGACATCGCCGCGCTGCTCGTGCCTCTGGCGCTGTTCTATCGCAAGCGTGTTCTCATCACGCTGCTCTATTTCTGGGGGATCGGGCTGAGCCTGCAGGCCATTATTACACCGGAGCTGCACGAGGGCCCGGCCCGCTTCGAGTTCTGGCTCTTTTGGAGTTACCACACCATGATCGTGGGCTCGGCACTTTATTTCGTAGTCGCGCGCGGGTTTCGCCCGACGTGGTCGGATTGGCGCATTGCCGTCCTGGGGAGCGTGCTCTACCTCGCCGTCGTCTTTCCGATCGATGTCATCTTCGACTACAATTACGGGTTCGTGGGCAACATGCGCCCGAACCAGCCTACCCTGATCGATATCCTCGGCCCGTGGCCGTGGCGGGTACTGGTGATGGCCGGTCTCGGGGTCGCCCTGATGCTGATCCTGCTCCTCCCGTGGCAGCTCCGCCGCCGCTGACGGAACGCACGCCTTCCCAGCCGCTACGAACCACAATCCGGCCAGAAAACGGCCCGCGGTCTTTTGCGATCTTCCGGGATTTTTCTTCAAGCCCCGGGAACTTTTCCCCACCCCTCGCTGGTTATGGTCACAACGGGACACGAATGGCGGACCGGGCTCGCTCAGGTCCTCCTGTTCCCGCTGACGTCGAATCCGGGCGCGAACGAGTACACATGGGTCATGGAGAACCTGGCGACGTCGGCGCCCTTGGACGGACAGATCTATCTGGCCTCGCTTCCCGTCGAGGAACTCACGTGGGGGAATGTCAAGAGCTTGTACTCGATGAATTGATAATCTCGATAACCGAAATAATTCCGGGCGGGTGTGGATGATCGTGCGCGGCTTCTTGCTCCGGTGGTGGACGAAAAGTGACAACGTGGCTTCATCATTATAAGTCCCCACCGGAGTTCTTTTTCGGAACACGTACTGCATCGGGTCCCGAGAACGGGGATGGCTGGCCGCTTCCCGGTCGGGGAGGAGAGTCTGGTTGCGGGATTGAGCCGGGACGGGTATCCTGTTGGAGGTCGTTAGCCAACGTTTCAGAAACCCCTTGGGATCGCATTGAGCGGCAATCCGGCAAAAGAACAGTTCGAATCCCTTCTCCTCCCCGTTCTCGACTTCCTGCTGGGACTGGCGATGCAGTTGACGCGGAGCAGGGACCATGCCCAGGACCTGGTGCAGGAGGCCTCGCTCAAAGCCTGCCGCTCGTTTTCGAGCTTTCGACCGGGCTCCAATTTTCGTGCGTGGATCGCCCGTATTCTGACCAACACGTTTCTCACGGAGAAGGAACGGGCGAAGAGATGGATCGAGGGAATCGATCTGGACGAGTTGCCAAACCCGCTTTTTGGCGAGTATTCGTCCGAGGAGGCGGACCGGTGCGTCACCCGGCTGAAAGAAGTCCCGAGGGACGCGTTTCGCGACGAGGTCATGAGCGCGCTCTGCGAGCTGCCGGGTGACACGGCCCTCGCCGTCTACCTGGCAGACGTCGAAGAACTGCCCTACGCCGAAATCGGAGAGGTTCTTGGGGTCCCTATCGGGACGGTGAGGTCACGGATCTCGCGCGGCAGGCGTCACCTGCAGGCGCGGCTGATCGGTCTTGCCCGCGACCTGGGCTTGACCGGGAGAAAATCATCATGAACTGCGACCAGGTGTCGAGCCAGATCAATGAAATGTCAGCGGCCGAGCTTCGTGACATGGACCCGGCGTGGAAGGGCCACATCGATTCGTGCCCTTCATGTTTCAGGCTGTTTACGCTTCGTAAGATCGCCTCCGAATCTCTGGCCGCCTCGGCGGGGAAGGTGAACGCGGGGGAGGATTTCAGACATCGCGTACTCGACGCCCTGGCCCGGGAACCGGTGCCCCGAGCCGCTCCGCCGGGCCGCGGGATGTTCTCCTGGCGCGCGCTCTTCGAGCCCCGCCCCGCATGGGCGGCGGTGGCGTTGTTGCTCGTCATGGTCTCTGGATACAACTACCTGCGGACGCTGGGTTACTTCTCGCCGGCGGGCGAGGTCCCGGCCGACATGGCGCGCTTCATCAAGGACGTGGGCCACGACGAGTACCTGTATACGAAGAACAAGCAGACGCTGGAACTCGTCTCCGGCAACCCCGAGGACATAGAGGGGTGGTTCTCCACGCGGCTGGACTTTGAGGTGAACGTGCCCGAACGCGTCTCGAGCGGCCTCGAGGTCGAAGGCGCCCGCCTGTGGCACACCGTCTCCCGGCTCTCCGCCCTGGTCCATTACCGTGGGCCGGAGGGCCAGGGGGTAACGCTCTTCGCAGTCTCCGCCACCAACCTGTCGAACACCGGCGGCAAAACCGTCCGGCGTGGCAGGCGTGAATACCACACCGGCGGGTCGTTCCGCTACAACGTCGTCGCGTGGCAGGAAGGTCGTGTGGCGTACGCGCTCGTCTCAAATATCGAGCGCGAAGCGCTTCTCGACATTGCCGCGGACTTCTAGTACCGAACCACACACCCTATAACACGAAGCACCGATGGCGAACCACCGGTGCTCCGTCGTCATGCTTCACGTTAGAGGAATCAGGGCGCTTCGGTACCCGTCACCACGGTCGCTACGGCCCGATCACAAACCCGCACACGGAGAATTCCCCCAGATCGTTGGCCACAACCAGCGCCCACGGTCCGGAAGTCAGGTTGCTCCCCCAGAATGGCACACCGAAAGGTGTAACGATGTCGGTGATGTCACCCGGCGGCGGAAACGTAAACTGCTGAAGAGCAATGCCCAGCGGGCTTCCCGTGAACAGGGGTATGATGGCGAATGTGACTTGGGTCGCCACCGAGCCGCCGGAGTTGTACCTCAGCCAGTACGACTGCGAGCCAAAGTTGGCCGGCGGGATGTTGAAAACGGAGACTCCGTTCGGATCCTGCACTTCGCAAGTGACGACCTGGGACGCCTTGTCCATGGACTGCACGTTCGGGGCAAAGCTCCGAATCTTGGCGTGCAGTTCCGCCTTGGTCAGCTCGCGACGCTCTCCAGCCGCGCCGTTGTTCACATCACCGGCCTGTGTGATGATGACAGGCGGGTTCGTGGCCGGCGCGACTACGGTATCGGTCTCGGTAGTCCCGGGCTCACTGCTACACCCCATGAACACGACAAACAAAGAAATGAGACACAAAACGACCAGCGGGTTGAGAAAACTCTTCTCTCTCATGACGGTATCCTCCCCCTTTCTCGGCGCACCGCAAGCGATGCGCATCGCGACCTGCCAAAGTCGCCTGACGCGCGGCGACGCCGCAGCTCAGTTTTGTTTGTGCCGATACATCGATTGGACGGGCTGTGGGTGTTAAGGCGTGGAAGCGTCCAGGGAAACGACCTCTTCGGAAGCAAGTGGAGACTACCACAGACCGGCCCGAGTTTCAAGTGAAACAGGCGCCGTCGGCCGGCAACCTGCCGTGATCCGACCCTCGAACGTGCTCGACGGTTAACGAGGTTTTGAAACGAGGTTTTGAAATGCCCCGTCCCGCGTGCGCGAGACGGGGCATTCCTGGCCCACGTGCGCGATCCGCCCGGGTTACCGTTCCAGCCCGTCGCCGGTCGAGTCACTCCCACTCGTCACCGTCTCGACGGACTCGGGCCTCTCGCGAATGACGACCGCGTCCGGCTCCACCGACTCGGTCGGTTCGACGGCAACCACGGTGTCACTCCAGCCCTCGATCTCATCGACAAAGCTCCGGGCGAGGACGCCGAGATCCACCGGCTCCAGTGTGGGATCCTGGAGCACGGCCTCGATACGTCCCAGGTTGGCGGCGGCTTTCTCATACGACACGTCGATGGTAACGGCCGACCGGTACGCTTCCTCGGCCGCGCGGAAATGCCCGGTGCGCTCGAGCGCCATACCGAGGTTGTTGAAAAAGCTCGCGACGTCGCCGCGCAGCTCGACGGCGCGCGCCAGCGCCGGCAGGGCCTCGTCGAAGCGCTCGTCGCGGATCAATACGAGGCCCAGGTTGTTCATCGACCAGGCGTCCTCGTGGTCGATTTGAATCGCCCGGCGATAGGCGGCAACCGCCTCTTCCGTTTGGCCGAGCTCGTGCAGGGCACGGCCCTGGAGGCGATAGCCGGCATTCGACTCGGGGTCGAGCTCGAGCGCCCGCTCGACCCTGGCCAGCGCGTCCTGGGGGCTTCCGAGATCGAGCAGCACGCGGCCGGCGTTGAGCCAGCTCTTTACGTGACGCGGGTCGAGCTCGAGCGCGCGCCCGAACGCCCGTTCCGCACCAACCGGGTCTCCCGCCTTCCAGGACGACAGACCGAGCATGTAATGGCCCCACGGGTTCTCGCCCTTGCGATCCGTATACCGTGTGAACAATTCCACGGCCGCATCGTAGCGAGCCTCGTGAAACGCGGCTTCGGCGTCTTCATACGTGACTTCCTTCGCCGGCTCCGGCGCGGACGCAACGTCTGCTTCCGGCTCCAGTATCGGTGCGGTCACGCTGTCCACTGACCGCGGCGGTGTCACCGTGGACACCGGCACGCGCTGTTGCGGGTTACGGACGATGATCCCCTCGTCGTCGGCCGTCTTGTCGCTGCCGCAACCGAGTGCGGTAATGGACAACACGAGCACCACTATACCGCCGATACCGAGGATCACTCCTCTGAACGCTTTCAACTTCTGCAACATGGTCGTACCTCCTGTCTGGTTCGTGCCCCACGGGCACCGTTCGTTCAACGACTCTCGGTACCCTGTAAGGCAAGCCGGGGACCGAACCGGAGACGGCCGGGATGCAATCGCCTAACTAGCTAATTTAGAATAGGTTAAAGACCCATGAAATCACGGATCTAGCGACGGAAACCCGAGTTTGTGTCCATATGGACACGGTTTATTTGTGTGGAATGTGTCCGAGTGGACACGTTGTCCGGTGGGTCCCGTCGCGCCTCGCTGCCTCGCGGGTCGCCGTGCCGCCCGGGGGTTGGTCAGCGGCGGCGCGGGGTTAGTCCCTCCACGGGTGGCTCGGGCAGGGTCAGGAACGTTTCAGCTCGTGGCGGCGCATGATCTTGAGCAGGCTGGCGTGGTCAGCGAGTCCCAGGGCGCGGGCCGTGCGGGTGATGTGCCAGTCGTGGCGTTCGAGGGCTGCGACGACGATCCGTCGCTCCGCCTCGGCTTTCATCTCCCGCAGCGTTCCCGGCCTGGAGCCGCGCTCCGGAGCCGCCCCGCCCCGCACCTCCGCGGGCACCTCGCCGGCCCCGATCACGCCGCCGTCGGTGGCCATGATCATGCGCTCGATGACGTTGCGCAGCTCGCGAACGTTGTTCCGCCGCCATTCCCAGCCCATCAAGATATCGAGCGCGGCGGAGTCGATCCTTTTGCGGCGCAAGCGGAAGCGCGCACAGATGGTACCGAGGAAGTGCTCGGCGAGCTCCGGGACGTCGGAGCGGCGGTCGCGCAGCGGCGGCACGCGCAGGAGATGCACGTTGAGCCGGTAATAAAGATCCTGCCGGAAGCGCCCGCCCTCGGCCTCCGCTTCGAGGTCGCGGTTCGTCGCCGCTACCACGCGCGTGTCTACCGCAATGCTGCGCTCGCCCCCGACGCGCGTCACCTCTCCGCCCTCGAGCACGCGCAGCAGCTTGGCCTGGGCCGGTGAAGGCAGCTCGCCGATCTCGTCGAGAAACAGCGTGCCGCCCGAAGCGTTTTCGAACGCACCCTTGTGCAGGCGGTTCGCGCCGGTGAACGCGCCCCGTTCGTGACCGAAGAGTTCGCTCTCGATCAGGTTGTCGGGTAGCGCGGCGCTGTTGATTGCAACGAAAGGCGCTTTCGCATCGGATCGGAGCCGATGGAGCTCGCGCGCGACGAGTTCCTTACCAGTGCCGCTCTCCCCGACAATCAGCACGGGGCTGGGAATGTTTGCCACCCGCGCGATCTGTTTCTTCAAGTCTTCCATGGCCCGGCTGGAACCGACGAGCGGGGTCTCCGTGCCGAGGTCCCGGCGCAGCGACTCGACCTCGAATTCCAGCCTCACCCGTTCGAGGGCGTTTCGTACCTCGTGGACCACTCGCTCCATCGATTCCGCCTTGTCGATAAAGCTGTAGGCGCCGAGCCGGATCGCCTGTACGCAGCGGTCGTAGCTGCCCGTGCCGGTATAGACGATGACCGGTACCGGTAGGCCCCGCTTTTTCAAGCTGCGCAGCACCTCGAACCCGTCGACACCCGGCATTTCGAGATCCAGGATCACGCAGTCCACGGCTTCACCGGCGATCGCTTCGAGCGCGTCCTTGCCGCCCGTAACGACCATCGTCTCGTAACCGCCGATCCGTTTCAGGTCGTAGGCGTATTGCTCCGCAAGCGTGGGGACATCGTCTACGACCAGTACGAGCGGCATCTGCAGTATCCTCCCCGGACTACGGTACCGTTCTTTCGGCCGGCCCTTCACCGGGCAGGTCGATGACGACGCGACTGCCCTCCCCTTCCACGCTCTTTACGTCGATGGAGCCGTCGATATCCATAACGAGCCTTCGAACAATCGACAATCCCAGGCCGGTGCCCTCTTCTTTTGTCGTATAAAAATCGTCGAAGATTTTCGCCATTTGTTCCTCGCTCATACCGGCGCCCGTGTCGGCCACCGTAATCTGGACGCGCGGCCGGCCCGCTTCCCCGAGAACGGGCGCCGTCGAAATAGTAACATTTCCCGGCCGTGATTCGAGGCTGTCGATCGCGTTATCCACCAGGTTTTCGAGCACCCGGCGCAGCGACACGGGATCGCCGGGCACGACGACCCCGTCCTGGAGATTCATATGCAGAGTCGCCTGCTCCGGCCTGCCCAGATCGGTGACGATCCGGCGGATGATCTCGTTCACGTCACACGGCCGGCGCTCGGTGCGTGGGGACAGCCGGGCATAATTGGTCGCAAGATTCTCCAGGTAAGAGATGCTGGAGTCGAGCACGTCCTGACGCTCCCGGAGCACCCGGGGCAATTGCGCCGGTTCGTCACGGCCCAGCTGGACGAGGTGGCGAAAAATGTTGCGGATCGGCGTGAGCCCGTTCTTTATGTCATGGTTAACCTGCCGCGCCATTTCTCCCAGCGTCGCGCGCCGTTCCGCGTCCTTTACCAGTCCGGCACTCGCGCGCAGCCTCTCCGTCATCGCACCGAGGATCCGCGAGAGAATTCCTATTTCGTCCTTGCGGCGCGTACCGAAGTCGATATCCAGCCGGTCGAGGTCGATGCGCGAAGTCTTGTCGGCGAGTTCGACGAGAGGACGGCTGATCCGGGACGCGAGCCAGCCGACGAGCGTGACCGCGAGGACCGCGGCAGAGGCCACCGCGAGCAGAAACCACCGGTCGATGCTGTGGCGCAGCGCCCGCAGCCCGGCCAGCTCGTGGCGGACGCGAAACGTCGCGGCCGCCACCCCCCCGAGTTCCGCGTCGATGAACGGTACGCTCAACTCCCGCAAGATGGCGCCGCTGAGGTCGCCGCCGCGCGACCCTCCGGTCCCCGACGCGTGGGGGTCGCCCACCCCATCCGCGGCGGTCGTCAGCACACCGCCCGGATAGGCCAGCGTCACGGCCAGTTCCTCTCCCCGCGCCAGGCGCGCAAGGAACCGTTTCTCCACTTTCACGCCGGCAACAATCGTGAATTTCCTGTTCCCCATCCGCAACGAGTCGACGCGTACCAGGGCGAGGAAGGGTGCATCCGGGGCCCGCGCCCGGACCAGCGCCGCCCCCGCCGGCGTCGAAGCCAGCAGCCTGGGCAGGGCGGGCTCGATCCGATCGTATTCATTTCGAAAATGCCCTGAACTGATGATGCGGCCCTTTTCATCCTGGATCTGCAGCATCGAAAACCCGGTGAGCCGCATGGCACTTGCCGCGTAGTCGAGAAGATAGCGCCGCTCTTCCGGGGCGCGATCCACGGCGGCTCGCCGAAACCGGTTGTCGTCGAGAACCACCCTGCGCAGCAGCGCGAGCGAGGCGGCGCTCGCCTCACTTTCCTGTGCGAGGTCTTCCTCGATCACCGCGATCAGCGCGTCTACGCGGCGCTCGTATTGCGCGGCGAGGCGGTCCGTCATTTCATTGCGAATGAAAAGGACGAGGACGATCATCGGCAACAGAACGGCGAGGAGAAATGTGACCAGCAGTCGGGTGCGGAACGTCATCGTGTACTACTTCCCTCGCGCCATGCCGTTTGCTATGACGACGCTGCCGTACCAATCGGCCACGAGCCCGGTCTCCTCGTGCCTCGCGATCGCGTGCGGTCGCGTATCCACGAGCGGAATGAGCGCCCTGGGAAATTCCGATCCCAGAGGCGCCAGCCACGGCGCCCGGTTCATGAGTTCCCGCGCCTCGTAACACGGAGCCGGCGGGCGTCTCGGGATGGCGATCACGTAGGCGAAATCACGACCGCGCCGCAGCCGGGGGCCGAGCTCGCCGGTCGTGACACCTTCCGCATTCATGCCGGCTTCGTTGCCCGTCAAACCGGGGACAAGCGCGGTCAGCGCCGCCGCTTCGGGAGAAACAGCGGGATCGGTCGCAGCGAGCGCGACGATCCGCTCGGCGAGGTCGCGCGCGACCGGATCGTTCAGATCGTAGAGGATGCGCCGCAACCCGGTCCCGGTGTATGTCGCGCGGGGACCGGGCGCCGGTCTCGAGACCGACGTGGACAATTCGCCGCAGTGGCGGAGGTCATCCCACCACGACGGAGACCGGTACCCGCGGGCGTCGCCCCGTACGGCGTCCCGCGCCAGCCCTTCCGAGAGCCGCGGGGAAACCTCCCCGAGCCTTTGGCGCTCCCGTAACGCGTCTGCGCGAGATGTCGACAGGAGAACGTACGTCTTGTCCCACGGCAGCGCAACCATGGCGAACTGACTCCGGGCCGTCGCGTAGTCGATCACGGCCGGATCCACCGTGATCATCACGTCGATGCCGCTCTCGAGCGCGTCCCGGGCGCCGGCAGCCGGGGTTTCCACGAAGCGGATGACCGGACCCCTCGCCCCGAACGCGGGCCGGGCGATGTACTGGCGGCGGGTCATACGAAGCGATCGGTCCGCAGACGCGTCGATCCGGTACGGTCCGGTGCCGAGCAGCCAGCGCGAGTCCGTATCCGGCTTCGTCACCGCAAACACCGATGCGGAGAGCTCCCGGGGAACACCGCGATGCCGCCGTTTGAGGTACACCTGCAACGTGTGGTCGCCGGTAGCGGCGGCCGAATCGATGACGGTGCCGAGGGTCAATGCGTCGCGCCAGCTCACCTCGACGTCGCGGGCGGTCACGGGTGCGCCGTCCCAAAAGCGCGCGTCCCGGCGCAACTCGAAAGTCCAGCGCCGGCCGCCTTTGCCGCTCTTCCATGACTCGGCGAGCCCGGCCCGCACCACCTCCAGGCAATCGACCGTTATCAGGGTCTCGTACAGATGGCCGAACACCAGCCGTTCACCGGCGTTGCCCGCCCATGGAGCGCGTCCCGGCTCGATGGCGTCCAGCAGCGCGACGGTAACGGTGTCGGGGCCCGAGGCCGGCTTCGGCAGAATCTCACACCCGGGCGGGATGAGTGGCCCCGGCCTCGCCACCTGCCTGCCGCCGCACGCCAGCAGAGAACCCAAGGCCAAGGCAACGGCCATTCTCAAAAACAGGGGTATCCTCATTATAGTGAATGCGGTCACGTATGTCGCCTCGCTCGAAAAACGCGGAATTCGCAGCCGGGGCTACCGGCGCCGAATACCAGTGTGCCCAATGATAGGCCGTCATCTCGAATCCGACAACAATCTAACCTGCATGCGTCAAGAAAAGACCGTCTGGGTGTGATCGGCCGGTCGCCGGGGAGCCCGTGGCTCCCGCCGAACGCTTCAGGGGCGTTCCGGGCGATGGCATTACCAAAAAACCGCGCCCCGCACCGTAAGGCTACGGCCCGGGTAACCGACCAACGAGAACCATGGTTGGGATCCTCGAGACGATAATCGCCGGTCTTGGCGGCACCGCGCTCATGACCCTCTTGATGACGATCATTCACCGGTCGGGGTGGGCGAGAGCCGACATGATCCGAGCGCTCGGCAGCCTCATCACGCGCTCCTACTCGGGCTCGCTCCCGCCCGGGGTCCTGCTCCATTCTGCGGCCGGGGCGATTCTCGCCTTTCCCTACGCGCTCGTACTCGGCGGGCTGGACGTCTCCTCCACGGCGGCCATGATCGGGCTCGGAGCGCTCATCGGGTTCGTGCACGGGTTCGTCATGGGGTTCATCCTGGTTGCTGCCGTATCCGAGAATCACCCGGTGAAGCAGTTCCAGGAGGCCGGCTTCGAGGTCGCCGCCGCGCACGTTCTCGGTCACCTCGCCTACGGTATCGGCGTGGGCGCCATCATCGGGCTCATGTCCATCGACCTGGGATTCCGCTTCTAGGCTTTCCACAGCAGCGCCTACCCCTTCCTGGCTGGCCCCGTAACGCACGCCAGGGGCCTTGTACGCAGGATGGTCTGTTTGATAAACTCGGCCGGGCCCGCCGGGTGCGACGCTGCAACGATTCGCGCTTAAGAAACCATCGCCGGGCCGCCAACCACATAGCAGGAGGAAACGTATGAGACGCTTTGCCGTAACGATCGCATTGCTCGCCGCGCTGGCAACCGCCGCGGCCGCAACCGGCGAAAACCCTTTCTTCAGCAAATGGGGCACTCCTTTCGAAGTACCTGACTTCGCCCGTATCGAAACCGGGCACTACATGCCCGCGTTCGACGCGGGCATGGAGCAGCAGCGCAAGGAGGTCGACGCCATTGTCAATGACCCCGCTCCTCCGAGCTTTGCCAATACGATCGAGGCGCTGGAGTATTCGGGGGCGTTGCTCGATAACGTGGGCAACGTGTTCTTCAACCTCCGCTCGGCAGACACAAATGACGAGATCGATGAAATCGCCAAGGAGATCGCGCCGAAGCTATCCGCACTCAGTGACGACATCAATCTAAACCCGGCGCTCTTCAAACGGGTGAAAGAGGTCTACGACAAGCGTGGCCGCCTCGGCCTCGACACCGAGCAGAAGCGCCTCCTGGAGGAAACGTACAAGGGTTTTGTGCGCGGCGGCGCCCGGCTCTCCGACGAGCAGAAGACGGAGCTTCGGGACATCAACGAGCGCCTCTCCCTCCTCACCCTCAAGTTCGGGGAGAACGTGCTCGACGAGAACAACGCGTTTGAACTCGTCATCGACGACGAGAAAGACCTCGCCGGGCTGCCAGACAACGTCGTTCAAACGGCGTCCGAGACGGCCACCGAGCGCGGCCGTGAAGGCAAGTGGGTGTTTACGCTCCACAAACCCAGCATGATCCCGTTCATTAGTTATTCGGAGCGCCGTGATTTGCGTGAAAAGATATACCGCGCGTATTTCATGCGCGGAGACAATGGCGACGAGCACGATAACAAGGCAACCCTGCAGGAAATGGCGTCCCTGAGGGCAAAGCGAGCAAAGCTTCTCGGTTACAAGACACACGCCCATTACGTGCTGGATGACAACATGGCCAAGACGCCGAAACGGGTGTACGAGCTTCTCGACCGTCTGTGGAAGCCGGCGCTCGCGCGCGCCAAGGCGGAGCGCGCGGACATGCAGCAGATGATCTATGACGAAGGGCATGATTTCAAACTGGCATCGTGGGACTGGTGGTACTACGCGGAGAAGGTCAAAAAGGCCAAGTACGAGTTCGACGACGAGGTGCTGCGTCCTTATTTCGAGCTGGAGAACGTCCGCAAAGGCGCGTTTGGGCTGGCCACGCGCCTCTTTGGCATTACGTTTCACGAACGGTTCGACATTCCAAAGTTCCACGAGGACGTGCGTACTTTCGAGGTGAAGGATGAGAACGGCTCGCTCCTTTCCGTCTACCTCGTCGATTACCATCCCCGCGCGAGCAAGCGCGGCGGTGCGTGGATGAGCACCTTCCGCAGCCAGCACAAGGCAAACGGCAAGAAAGTCATTCCCATCGTGATCAATGTGTCCAACGTCTCGAAACCGACGGCAGACGCCCCGGCATTGTTGAGCCTCGACGAGGTCAGCACCCTCTTTCACGAATTCGGCCATGCACTGCACGGCATGCTGTCTGACTGCACCTACGAGAGCCTCTCCGGCACGTCCGTGGCGCGTGACTTCGTGGAGATGCCGTCGCAGGTGATCGAGAACTGGGCCACGGAGCCGGAGGTGCTCAAGCTCTATGCACGCCATTATGAAACGGGCGAGACCATTCCCGACGAACTGATGGCAAAGATGAAGAACGCAAAACTGTTCAACCAGGGCTTCGCCACGACCGAATACCTGGCCGCTTCCTATCTGGACATGGACTGGCACACGCTGCCGGACTCGAAACCCCGTGACGTGCGGTCGTTCGAGCAGAAATGTCTCGACCGCATCGGACTGATCCCCGAAATCATCTCGCGTTACCGCAGCGGCTACTTCCGGCACATCTTCGCCGGCGGCTACGCGTCGGGATACTACAGCTACATCTGGGCGGAGGTCGTCGATGCCGACGCCTTCCAGGCGTTCAAGGAGAACGGCCTCTTTGACAAGGAGACGGCGACGAAGTTCCGCAAGTACATCCTGGCCCGAGGCGGTACCGAGGAGCCCATGGAGCTGTACAAGAAGTTTCGCGGGCGCGAACCCAGGATCGAGCCGCTGCTCGAGCGGCGCGGGCTCAACTAGGCGGGTGCACGCTGTGGGGCCGGTAACTCGGCCGGCACTAGCCGGTGCCCGCATAGTAGACCTGAAGCAACATGATGGCGTCCAGCGCGGCGTGGGCCGCGATAAGCGGCCACAGGTTGCGCCGGGTGACGCGATACATGAGCCCCAGGATGGAGCCCATCACCGTCGTCACGAGCATTCCGCCAAATCCCCACTCGAAGTGAATCAGGCCGAACGGAACCCCGTTGAGAAGGGCTGCGAGTAAGAGCCCCCGAATATCCGGTGGCGGGGCTCATCGCCGAGATCCGCCACCTCGAGAAAATCCAGGAGCTCGAGGCCCGGGTCAACCGCGGCCTGTTGGAAGCCCTCACCGGCTGGCTCGCCGCCAAGCCCTTCGCGTGTCACAAGTCCGAGGCGCACCTGGTCGCCCTCGTGCTAACCATCTTCGGCGGCTGGATATTCTATCTGTCAAGACGTGGATCGCCCGCCGGCCCCGAGGGGCTGACCGACACGCTCATGATCGAAGAATGGGCAGGCACATGGCCAAACCGCCACCTGATTCGCGGGTTGCCGGCTAGGGTTCGCGCTGTGGTTTGAGGATCAACCTGGATGCGTACCGCCCCGGTCCGGTAAAGAAGAGCGCCACGTAGACGGCGAGAAGTTCGAGGGCGTGCGACGCTCCCTTCCAGCCTGCCACGGGACTATCCGCGGGCAGGTTGAGATGGCGCAGGGCGGCGACGAACATGACGAACGCAAGAAACGCCGCGGCGGGCCGGAACAACACACCCAGGATGAGCAGGATCGAACCAAAGAACTCCGCCGACGCCGCCATGAATCCCCACACGGCAGGCGCAAACGTAATACCCAGGTTCGACATGTGGGAACCGATCCCCGTCCACAAGTCGGGGCCGCCGGTGATCTTGCCGTACCCGTGGAACACGGCTATGCTAAAACCAACACCCAGCCGAACGATCAAGAGCCCAATATCGACGTTGACCGGACGGCTCGATACGACGCGTCCGACACTCCACATAGCTCCCCCCCCTTGAGTTGTAAGGGACCGTTTTGTACTCCGGTACCGGTGGCGATGCAATGCCCTAAGACAGAACGGTAGCGACGCGTCCCGAGCCTAGCTCTTGCGAGCCCGGTTGTCCAGGCTGACCGCACCCGGTCCGTTGGCGAAGACGATCAACAGCCCCCCGATAATCATCAAGCCTTTCAGGAAATTCTCGAGTTCGGGTTGGCGCTCGGCCCCTTCGACCGCCCAGAAATTGTGCATGGTGAAATGCACGATTACAAGGTAACCGACAAGGGCCACCACGGTCCAACGCACCTTGAAGCCCGCGATCAACAAGAGCCCCCCGATGATTTCTACCAGGATCGCCGCGCCAAGAAGAAACTCCGGAGCCGGCAGGCCCTTGAATTGAAACCACTGTTGCATCATGTTCCAGTTCGACAGCTTGTAAATCCCGAAATTTATTAGCGGCAGGGCGATCAGGATTCGTCCGGCCAGTGGGCTGTACTTTCTAAATGCATCCATCCGTTCACTCCTCCAGGGGTATGTGTTCGGCAGCCTTCGTCGACCGCAGTTCGGGCGTCTTGCCCGATCGGAGACCGGCCCGGTGCGTTGTTGCCGCTTCTGCCTGGCCAACAAGCGCGGGAGAATCGGCGGAAATCTTTGGGCGATTTATGAGAGAGGGGGGCAGACCTTGTCATCCCGTTTGAACGCCACCAGGGGCTGATGGTTCCGGGGAACTTCACACCGGCGGCATAGAGAAAAAGTTCACTTTCCAGAACCACTTCAGGCGTTTCGGAAACGCGTTCCTATCGACACGCCGCCGGGCGGTATCACACGGGGGCCGGTGACGGCGGAGCATCGGCCGCGGGCAGAACGGCTCGCCGGCTCATGTGCCCGCTGGTCAAATCGACCACCACGTGCAGAAGCATGGATGCCCACAGGGATCCCGTCAGCACAAACAGCACGCCCATGACGACGCCAACACCCGCGGTCTTTATCATACCCTGCGTGCCCTGGTACACGTGGGCAATTCCAAAAGCAACCGCCGTCAGACCGACCGCCGGCCATGTGCCAACTGTCGCCGCCACCACCGTGATCATGAATCCGCGATAGATGATCTCTTCACAGACCCCCGCGGTGATGGACAACGCCGTCCACAACCGGGCCTCGCGATCGTCGTGGGGAATCAGGGCGCTCAGCGCGCCGAGTTTCTCCCGCAATTCTGCCAGTTTCTCGTCGCTACGAACGACGATCGCCATTTGAACGATCTGCGCCACGCAGGCGGCCACGGTCAGCGAACCGAATACCCATAGCCCCACACCGGGCTTAAAGCCCAGACCGAGCGTGTGCAGACTGCGACCACCGGCGAGCCAAGCGACCAGCACGACAACCGTGATGATCCATTGAACGGCGATCGTCAGACGATACTCCCCCGCCCGGGCGTTGGGCTCGTTCGCCGCTACGCGCGATTGCAACTGCCGGTACTTGGATGCTCCCCAAATGGGCAACGCGACGGCAACGATGGCCATCAGGGCGTATTCAATGAATCCGAATTCCATGATGATTCTCCTTTGCTAGCTCTAATCTCAAAAAAACGCTATTTCTTCTCGCGTCCCCGCAACGGCAGCAAGGCCAGGGTCAACGAGCAATACTGATCGGCGTTGGCCGGTACGGTCTTGCGGTGAATTTCCCGTGTAAGAATCTTCTCGATCGCTCGCACGTGTTCGTTGATCTCGGCGAGCACCTGTTTTGTGATGCGACAATGCATGCGCGTCGCGAAGAAATTTCTGTGCTTGCCCGACCGCCGGCCGCTACGTGTGCGTATGGCGTCTTCGAGATCGCGCTCCGCCATGCGGAACGCGGACGACATGGCCTTAACCGCGCCGAGCACATCCGCCTGAGAACGCCCCGCCGGAAACTCGATGCGGGACGCCACCGGTTCATAGAGGGTCTCATTCCGTTTCACACCGGGGCGAGAGCCGACCTTGTGGAGCAGTCCGACATTCTCGAGCACACGGAAGTGATAGTAAAGCGAAGCGGGTGTCCTCCCCATTCGCTCCGCCACGTCGGCGATCGACATCCCCCCGCGGGAGGTGAACTGGCCGATGACTTCCAGACGGATGGGTGAGCTCAAGGCCCGTCGCTGGCGGGCGTCGGCGGTAATGGTGTTCTTGCGCCGGCAGTGTTTCATACGGCTACTATAGTCTATTAGTTAATAATGTCAATCTTTTTTATTATAAAAATGACGAAAAATATAGTAATACCCGGCCCACGCGCTCTTGCGACGGGAGCGAGGCACTGGCGGGGTATACGATAGCGGTGAGAATCGCCCTCTTCACCATACTTCCCGCCTGGGGCATGTCGAATGCGGCCGCCACCATGGTGGGCCAGAACCTCGGAGCGAGCAACCCCGGCCGGGCCGAGAAATCGGTGTGGTTTCCTTTCTTCAAGGCGGCGGTCACGTGTGGGCGCACGCAGCCGCCTTATTGCCAGGTTTACGCGAAATGGGGCCACGGCCATACCGGGCACGGCCACGCCCTGCGAGCGGGGTGATCGGAAACAATATTGAAATATCACCGGATTGGGCATACGATATATGGAGATGGCTCCGCTGGCGAACCTGGCAGCCGCGCGCCACCCCTCCCGGGGCGGCCGGTGCTGGCTCTCGCTAGCGCACATCGTCTTGCCGCGCGGAGTCAGAGGCCTGCTACCCATTTACCGGGAATGCCATGATCGGCCGTACCGTACTGCACTACAAAGTCCACAAGAAGCTCGGCGAGGGCGGCATGGGAGTCGTCTACCAGGCAGAGGACAGCAAGCTAAAAAGAACCGTCGCCCTCAAGTTCCTGCAGCCGCACCTCTTTGGCGACTCGGCGGGCAAGGCTCGCTTTCTCTATGAGGCGCAAGCCGCGGCGGCACTCGACCACCCCAACATCTGCACGATTTACGAGATCGATGAAGCGAACAACCAGACCTTCATTTCTATGGCTCACGTCGATGGAGAGAGTCTCAAAGAGAAGATCCAATCGCGGCCGGTGGAGCTTAAAGAGGTGCTGGACATCGGCATCCAGGCCGCCGAAGGTCTCGAAGCCGCGCACCAGAAGGCCATCGTGCACCGGGACATAAAGAGCGCAAACATCATGGTGACGCCGACGGGCCAGGTGAAGATCACCGACTTCGGCCTGGCGAAACTCGCCGGACGGACGAAAGTGACCAGAAGCGGCACTTCCGTGGGAACGGTCGACTACATGTCTCCCGAGCAGACACGGGGGGAAGACGTCGATCAACGAACGGACATCTGGTCTCTGGGGGTGGTTCTCTACGAAATGGTGAGCGGGCAGCTGCCTTTCCACGGTGATTTCGATCAGGCGGTCGTGTATCGGATTTTGAATG
The DNA here is from genome assembly GCA_046754105.1 of Candidatus Krumholzibacteriia bacterium. Classification (GTDB taxonomy): domain Bacteria; phylum Krumholzibacteriota; class Krumholzibacteriia; order WVZY01; family WVZY01; genus JAZGDW01. The sequence continues at coordinate 11,446 of JBHHVD010000009.1, read as the reverse complement.
AAGATCAGATGCCGCTTACCGGCCTGGTCGCCGACCTCCCGGCCGAGATGGAACGCATAATCGCAAAGGCGCTTGCGAAACGCCTGGACGATCGCTATGAGCGTGCCGCCGAAATGGCGGCCGACTTGAAGTCGCTGAGGAAGGAGCTCTTTTCGAACTCCATGGCTGGAATCCCCGCGACGACTCCCCAGGTCTCTGTCGCCGTACTCCCGTTTACCAACATGAGTCCGGACAAAGACCAGGAATATTTCTGTGACGGCATGGCCGAGGATATCATCAATGACCTGACCAACGTGGAAGGCCTGCGCGTCGTGTCAAGGACGTCGTCTTTCGCGTTCAAAGAGAGAAACGAGGATATTCGCGAAATCGGCAGGAAGCTCAGGGTAAAAACGCTGCTCGAGGGAAGTGTGAGGAAAGTGGGCAACCGCCTCCGGATCACCGCGCAGCTCATTAACGTGGGCGACGGCTACCATATCTGGTCGCAACGGTACGACCGCGAGCTGGAGGATGTGTTTGCGGTGCAGGATGAAATCTCTCAGAACATCGCCCACGCCCTGAAGGTCAGATTGACCCCGCAGGAAAAACAGGCCATGGAAAAGACAGCGACCAGAGACGTGCACGCGTATGATCTGTACCTGCGAGGCCGCGAGCTTTTTCACCAGTGGCATCGCGATGGGATCGAGCGCTCTCTCGAAATGTTCTCGCAGGCGATCGAGCGCGATCCACGCTACTCGCTGGCCTACGCCGGCATGGCCGATTGTTATTGTGTTCTATTCACCGACTGCGGGAGGAAGAAAGAACATCTCGAGAAGGCCATCGAGTTCAGCCGCAAGGCCCTCGAGCTGGACTCCAGCCTTGCCGAAGCGCATGCCGCCCACGGATACGCGATCACCTGTCTCAACAAGGAGTTCGACAAGGCGGAGAGCGAGTTCGAGACCGCCCTCGAACAGAATCCAAAGCTGTATGAGGCATACTATTTTTACGCGCGCTGTTGCTTCATACAGGGCAAGATGGAAAAGTCCGCGCAGCTATTCGAGCAGGCCTGCTTGATGAAACCCGAGGACTACCAGGCGCGGCACTTCCTTGCCCAGACGTACAAAGCCCTGAAGCTGGAGGCGGGTGCGGAAGCGGCGTATCAGCGCGCCGTGGAGAGCGTCGAGAAGCACGTCGAACAACACCCGGATGATTCGCGTGCCTACCAGCTGGGAGCGATCGACCTCGTCCAGCTCGGCGAACGCGACAAAGGCCTCGAGTGGGCGCGGCAGGCAGTGTCGATGGATCCTCACAATCCTCTGCTTTTATATAACGTGAGCTGTTTCTTTTCCCAGGCGGGGGAGTTCGAGGACGCGATCGGCTACCTTCGCAAGTCCTGCGACGGCATGCGCGGCGACGCGACGATCAAGGCGTGGGCGGAAACAGACCCGGATTTCGACCCCATCCGCACCGATCCCCGTTTTCAAGAGATACTGACGAATCTGCAATAGTCGGGTGGGACCCTTCATCCATGCGGGCGGAAATTTGCCCGTTCGGAGTTCGTCTACCTCCGCGCGACCCATTGCGCTAGAGGCGGCTCAGAAACGTGTCAAAAAACTCGCTCTCGATTTTTCCGGTGGACTCGCATATCCTCCACACCTCCCGGTCTGTAAATCCACCGCCTCGCGGATAGAAAACCTTCCCCTCCAGTCTGGCAGTGACTCGTATCTTCATCCGGTTCCCTGGCAGTGGCCCGACATGCACGGTGAGCTGGCACCTGAGAGCCGTCACGTTGGACCATTTCTGGCACGCGTACTTGTCCCGGTAAACCCCCACGTTGACCGTCGCGGTCGTGATTGTCCCGGACTCCTCCACCTGACTCTCCACCGGCCATTCGTGCCAATCGAGCGTTCGAAGGACCCGGCTCCAGGCATCCTCGTACGACATATCGAGCACGGCGAACCAGGTGCCATCGAACGAAATCGTATGCCCGCGCCTCGTTGTCACTGTTCCCGCCTGGCGCGATGAGGCGCAGGACGAAACCAGCAGAACCAGGAGTGCGATTGAAAGCTTCATCACGGGGCAGCTGCGGCCGGAGTGCCAGGACACAGAAAGCGGGAGATCGTCCGTCCGATAATGAACTTATTGTAGCAGTGCGATGAGAGTTTGTCAAAATGGCCCCGCACTTGGGCTCGCAAGAGGGCGGCCGCGCGCCCGCGGTTTCGACACGCATCTTGTTACCTGCAAACAAATGAGTTATCCTGGGCTATTCTGGACCGGTGGCGACGTAACGCTGCCGGCGACTCAATGGGCAATTCACCGCGCCGCGTCGCCTGCCCCGGGGTTTCCTGCCTCGGGCCGGCTCGGCGGATGCGCACGCAAGGGCCGACTACCTATGCCAAACCAGAAACGCAGAAAAGACGTTCGAAACGTCGCGATAATAGCGCACGTCGATCACGGCAAGACCACGCTCGTCGATGCCCTGCTGAGGCAGACCGGCGCCCACACGTTCCGCGCCGGCGAGGCCACCATCATGGACTCCAACCCCCTGGAAAGAGAGCGCGGTATCACGATTTTTTCCAAGAACGCGTCGTTCACATGGCGAGATATCTGTTTTAACATTGTCGACACGCCGGGGCACGCGGACTTCGGCAGCGAAGTAGAGCGGATCTTACGAATGGTCGATGGCGTGCTCCTGCTCGTCGACGCTTTCGAAGGCCCCATGCCGCAGACCAAGTTCGTCCTCAAGAAATCGCTCGAGCTGCACTTGAAGCCCATCGTCATCATCAACAAGATCGACCGGCCGGACGCGCGACCCGACGGCGTCGCCGACATGACGTTCGATCTCTTTTGCGAGCTGAACGCCACCGACGAGCAACTCGACTTTCCCATCGTGTATGCCTCGGGCAAAGACGAATACGCCCGCCTCGAACTGAAAGACACCGATACCGACATGACTCCGCTGCTCGACGTGATGCTGCACCGCGTCCTGCCCCCCGTTGCAGACGTGGACCGCCCGTTTCGCATGCTGGTTACGATGCTGGATTACGACAACTACATCGGCCACATCGGCATCGGACGTATCTTCGACGGCAAGATCACGCCCAACGAGCCCATCGTGCTGGTCCGGCGCGACGGCCGCCACGAGCGCGGTCGCGTGACCCGGATCCTCCGCTACCAGGGCCTGCGCCGCGTAGAAGTCGATATGGCAATGGCCGGCGATATCGTATCGCTGGCGGGCATGGAAAACGTCAAGGTCGGTTCCACGCTCGCCGCACCCGAGAACCCCGAACTGCTGCCCATGGTCAAGATCGACGAGCCGACGATCTCGATGAATTTTTCTCACAATACGAGCCCGCTCGCCGGTAAGGATGGCGGCCGTTTCTTGACGTCGCGCCACCTTCGCGAGCGGCTCGCGCACGAGGCGAAGGTCAACGTCGGCGTCCAGGTCGAAGAAACCGCCGGCGGCGATCGTTTCAAAGTGTCCGGCCGCGGCGAGTTGCATCTTGCCATTTTGATCGAGACGATGCGCCGCGAGGGGTACGAGCTGGAGGTGTCGCGCCCCGAGGTCATACTCAAGAAAGTGGATGACGACGTGCTCGAGCCCGTCGAGGAAGTGGTGATCGAGGTCGATCCTGAGTTTCAGGGCGCGGTCATGCAGGCGATCGGAGAGCGCAAGGGCGAGGTCACGAACATCACCATGAGCGCCGTCGGCACGGTACGCCTCGAGTTCTATACCGCCTCGCGAGCGCTTATCGGTTTCCGCAGCGAGCTTCTGATGATGACACGCGGCACCGGCATCATGTACCAGAATTTCTACCAGTATCAGAAGCACAAAGGCGAAATGCCGGGCCGCAAGACCGGGGTGATGGTGTCGATGAGCGCCGGCAAAGCCGTGGCCTATGCGCTGTGGGGTCTCGAGGAACGGGGCGAGATCCTCGTCCGACCGGGCGACGATCTCTACGAAGGGATGATCGTGGGAGTCGCCAACAAGGGCAGCGACATGGTGGTCAACGCGGAGCGCGAGAAAAAGCTAACAAACGTGCGCGCGGCCGGGTCGGACGACGCGATCCAGCTTACCCCGCCACGCGAGATGACGCTGGAGTTCGCCCTGGAGTTCATCACGGACGGCGAGCTCGTGGAGATCACGCCGAAGAACATCCGTCTGCGAAAGCAACACCTGACCGAGAACCAACGCAAGCAAGCCGCCAAGCGTAAACCGTGATTCTTTCCACCGTGCGATCGGCTCGGCCGCCTGGAATCAACTACCGTATCACAAGACACCATAATTGCTTACGTCGCTCACTGGCGGCGGTTTTTCCTACACTTCCACCCGTTTCTTTGGTAATCTTACGCTCGAATTATTCCACAGAAAGAAGGGTTGTGTGATGAAGAATCTCATAGACAACACGGTGGACGTAAGCCCGGTGCCCGCCCGGCTGGACGTGGCGCAGAGCGTCACCGGCCTCATCCTGGCCGTGTTCATGTGGGTGCACCTCTTTCTCGTCTCGAGCATCCTGTTGGGCAAGAAGGCCATGTACTACGTGACGGGCTTCTTCGAGCTGAGATTCCTGACGGGATGGACCCACGGCTACCCGGTGATCGTCAGCATCATCGGAATCATTGTTTTCACTATTTTTATCATTCACGCGGGCATAGCGGTTCGCAAGTTCCCCATTTCGTGGCGACAGCATCGGATCATCCGCCACCAGATGGGCATGATGAAACACAGCGACACCAACCTGTGGTACTGGCAGGTGGTCACGGGCTTTATCATGTTCTTTCTCGGGTCGGTCCATCTCTACGTGATGATCAGCCACCCCGACAAGATCGGGCCCTACGCGTCGTCGGACCGCTTCGTGTCGGAATACTTCTGGCCGCTGTACCTCGTACTGCTGATCGCGGTGGAGTTGCACGCCACGATCGGCATGTATCGCCTGGCGGTAAAGTGGTTGTCGCTCAAAGGTAAGAACCCGAAATCCACCCGCAGCCGTCTCAAGGCACTGAAGAACGCGCTCACCGTTTTTTTCCTGGTCGTCGGAGCCCTGACATTCGCCACGTACATGAGAATCGGCCTGGAACACCGCGGCGACGCCGGCGGGCGCTACCATCCCGCCGAGCATTCCTCGACAACGAAAGAAGCCACGGATGTATCCCAGGGAGGTGAGGGCGAATGAAGATTGTCTATACTGATTCACTCGTCATCGGCGGCGGACTTGCCGGATTGCGAACCGCCATCGCCACGCAATCGAGGGGCCTCGACACGATCGTACTGTCGTTGATCCCGGCCAAACGATCCCACTCGGCGGCCGCCCAGGGGGGGATGCAGGGGAGCCTCGCGGCGGCGGTCAAGAGCGAGGGGGACAACGAAGACGTCCATTTCGCCGATACGGTCAAGGGCAGCGACTGGGGCTGCGACCAGCAGGTCGCCCGCATGTTCGCCAACACGGCTCCGAAGGCGGTTCGCGAGCTCGCCACCTGGGGCGTGCCCTGGAGCCGCATCCGCAAGGGCGAGCACGAAGTCGTCATCAACGCCAAACGCGTAACGATCACGGAAAAGGACGAATCCCACGGCCTGATCATGGCGCGCGACTTCGGCGGCACCAAGAAATGGCGTACGTGCTATACGGCCGACGGCACCGGTCACACGATGCTCTACGCCATGGACAACCGGGCGATCCAGCAGAACATCCCGGTGCACGAGCGCAAGGAAGCCGTCGCGTTGATTCATAATGACGGCGTTTGTTATGGGGCGGTGGTCCGCGATCTCATAACCGGCGAGCTGACCGCGTACGTGGCCAGGGCCACGACGATTTCGACCGGCGGCTACGGCCGCATCTACTCGATCTCGACCAATTCGGTGATCAGCGAGGGCATCGGTGCGGCCATCGCGCTGGAAACGGGGGTGGCGCCGCTCGGCAACATGGAGGCGGTGCAGTTTCACCCGACGGCGATCGTGCCGGCCGGTATCCTCACCACCGAGGGCTGCCGCGGCGACGGCGGCCTGCTCAAGGACGTCGACGGCTATCGTTTCATGCCCGACTACGAGCCCGAAAAGAAGGAGCTCGCCTCCCGAGACGTCGTCTCGCGGCGCATGACCGAGCACATTCGCAAGGGCAAGGGCGTGCCCTCGCCCTACGGCGACCACCTGTGGCTCGACATTACACTTCTGGGTAAGGTGCATATTGAAAAAAACCTCAGAGAGGTCAAGGAAATCTGCCGGTACTTCTTGGGCATCGACCCGGTGAAGGATTACATTCCCGTCCGCCCGACCCAGCACTACTCCATGGGAGGCATTCGCACGCGGCCGACCGGAGAGAGCACGCACCTGCGGGGGCTTTTTGCCACGGGCGAGTCGGCGTGTTGGGACATGCACGGTTTCAACCGCCTCGGCGGCAACTCCGTGGCGGAGACGGTCGTGGCCGGCATGATCGTCGGCGAGTACGTCGCCGACTATTGCAAAGAGAACCCCGTCGACATTCCCACGTCCGTGGTCGAGGCGTTCGTGCGCCGCGAGGAGGGCAAAATCGCGGACATCCTGGGCCGCAGCGATGGAGAGAACCCTTATGAGCTCAAGGCAGCGATGCAGCAGACGATGATGGACAACGTCGGCATCTTTCGTACCGGCGTGGATTTGCAAAAAGCGGTGGACGACCTCCGCGTACTCGCCCGGCGGAGCCGCAACGTGGGCGTTCGCAACAAGGTCCGCCACGCCAACCCAGACCTGGTCGAGGCCATCCGCGTGCCGAAGATGATCAAGCTGGCGCTGGCCGTGGCGTGCGGGGCGCTGGAGCGCAAAGAGAGCCGCGGCGCCCACGCACGAGAGGACTTTCCGGAGCGGAACGACCGAGACTGGCTCAAGCGCACCCTCGCATTCTGGCGAAACGAGGACGACGACATGCCGGCCCTGGAGTACGAGCAGCTCGACGTCATGAAGATGGAGATGCCGCCGGGGTCCCGCGGCTACGGCAACGCCGAGACCATCGCGCACCCCGATACGGAGAAGCGGGTAAAACAAGTAGAGGAAATCAAAAGCTCGATGCCGGCCGCGGATCGCTTCGAGATCCAGCAGGCGCTGATGCCGTTTGAAGTGCCCGGGAAGTACAAGGGAAAGAACGAGCGGATAGGAGTTGGTTTCGAATGAGCAACGCGAATGAGGGACGAACCCTCGAGTTTCACATCTTCAGGTACGACCCGCAGAAAGAGGGCGACTCGCCTCGCATGCAGACGTTCGAGGTAGCGGAAGCCTCCGGAATGACCATCTTCATCGCGCTCAATCAGATCCGCGAGAAGCAGGACCCGTCGCTGCAGTTCGACTTCGTGTGCCGCGCCGGCATCTGCGGCAGCTGCGGCATGGTCATCAACGGGCGCCCGGATCTCGCCTGCAGGACCCTGACGTCGAAGTTCAAAGAGCCCCAGATCACACTCCTGCCGCTGCCCGCCTTCGACCTGATCGGCGACCTCTCGGTCGACACCGGGCGCTTCAACCGCGAGGTCAGCGAGCGCGTGGAGACGTGGATTCACGAAGAGGAGGCCAAGGCCCCGGACCTGGACCGGATCGAGGAGCGCATGGACCCGGACCTCGCCGACGAGATCTACGAACTCGACCGCTGCATCGAGTGCGGCTGCTGTATCTCGGCGTGCGCGACCAAGCGCATGCGGGACGACTTTCTCGGCGCCATGGGCATGATGAAGGTCGCCCGCTTCCACCTGGACTCGCGCGACAGGCGCTCCGACCGGGACTGGTACGAGATCATCGGCAACGATACCGGTGTCTTCGGCTGCATGAGCCTCATGGGATGCGAGGACCACTGCCCCAAGGACCTCCCGCACCAGGCGCAGATCGCCTTCCTGCGCAGGAAAATGGTCGGAGCGGCGTCCGGCTGACGAATATCGCCCAAAGGTGATCTATGTCTCGGCTCACTCGGAACCGGAACGCGGCCTCGTCCCACCTCGAGCATCGGTTCTTGATCGGCTGATACTACCTCAAGAGTACAAGCTTCCGGGTTTGTGTGAAATCACGCGTGACGAGGCGGTAAAAGTAGACTCCGGAGGAGACGTATTCGCCGCTCTCATTTCGGCCGTCCCAGCGCACAATATGCCCCGTCGCAGCGGGGCGCTGAACCGCCTTCACGAGCGTTCTCACGTGCTTACCCGCAACATTGTACACCGTCAGTGTGACCGGGCCCTGCTTGGCGATCCAGTATCGAATCGTGGTCGACGGGTTGAAAGGATTCGGGAAGTTCTGGTGGAGAGCCACGCGGTGGGCCGTCATCGTCACCGTGGCGGTGCGGGAGATCGTCTCCGAACCATCCGCCTGCACCACACCGAGCGTGTAAGAATACGTCCCCCCCGCCACAACGGTTTCGTCGACATGGTTCCTCTCGGAGGGAGGAATCAGTCCGTCCAAATTGACGCGGCTGCGGGTATCCGTTCCTTTCAGGCTCCGGTAGATATTGAACCCGTTCATGTTCTCATCCGAAACAACATCCCACGCGAGGTCGACTGCCGCCTCCCGGGCTGTGGCGGAGAAATTTGTAATGAACACCGGCACCGGCGGCCAGAAGAAGATCGAGTGTGCGCAGGCAACGGTCGCAGAGATCACCGGATCTTCCGCCTCATGTGTCACGCGCTGTTGGAGAGATACGCGTATACTCGGAATCTCGAGACCAGGCTGTGGTGTTGTGTAGGACCCCCCCGGCTCGATGGGCGGGGTCACGCCGGCGACGGATGCCGGGTCGCCGTTGTCCACCAGCGTACCGGGCCCCGCGGAGTGGACCGCGTAGGCGAAACTCAACGGACTGGCGTGGATATTCCGGATGGTGAATCCTTCGAGAACGAGATAGGGTATGTTCGGATTCGACGGAACAACCACATCAGCCGGACATTCTACGGCAGCGCCCCCACCACACCCGGGGGGCAGCGCTCCGATGAGCTTTCCGCACGTGTTGTTTTCGGGCAAACACGGAGAGCCCACATGAAGGGTATAAACAGCGGGGTCGGGGGGGCCACAGAAGAGCGGGTCTTCAGCGATGTTGCCGCCGCCGTCGATGCCGCAGATTGAATCGCTTTCGGTGTGACCGAAGATGACGTTGCATGACACCGTCGGTATTCCTCCTTGGCACTTGAATGCAAACGACCCGAAAGCGATTATGTTGCCCGTTATGACGGAAGGGCTGGAACACGTGACGTTGGTAGAGTTCTCGACAATAGTGTTGTTGACAATGGTCGACGGTGTTGAACCCAGAGCGGATATGCCCAGCCCAGTCCCTCCGACGATGTTATCGCTGACTTCGGCCAAACAATCGCTGACTGAGATTCCCCGGACCGCAACGTTGTCCACGATCTCATTACCCTGTATGGTGGGAGACCCGCCGCCGCACACAATACCATCTATGGTACTCACGATAGAGCCCGCGGTACCATTTTCGCGCACAATGTTGCCCACGATCACCGGAGATCCGCCCGTGCACGAGATAGCTATTCCGCTACCTTTTCTTCCACGCACCATCCACTCGATAATATTGCTGCTTATGGTCGCGCTGGAATTGTCACATTTTATCGCCGTTCCGTGGTTCATGGATACAATGTGGTTACCCACGATGGTTGGCGACGAAGAAACGCATTTGATCCCCGTGGCAAAGAGAGAAATTTCAAAGCGGCCCCCTCCCACGATGCCGACGCCCTCAAGTCGACTCGAGGGTCCCTCACCGCTCTTAAAGATGAATCCCACAGAATCGTCATCGGGCAGCACAATCTGGGACGTGTACGGCCCAAACTCAGACGTCACGGTGATCGCTTTGCCCTTGAAATCAATGTTGCGGTTACCCCCGCCCCGGAACAGTCCCGGCGCAAGAAGCACCGTGTCGCCGGCGCTCGCCGAGTCAATCGCCGCTTGTATCGTCGGTGCGTCGCCGGTAACGTCCGGTTTGATGTACCAGGTTCTGGCTACCGAGATTGAAGAGCAAATAGAGAGGAGTGTAAGCGTGACAAGCAGCAGTCTCATCGCTACCCTCGTATGAGAACGCGTAGATCGCGAGCTACGGTGCTTTGGCAGTGACGGAATATTATACAGTCTCTACAGCGGCACCTCTATTTGACTTTTGTCAGTTACCGTCTGAGGCGACAGCCCCTCCGGCCCACAACTCCTTCAACACCTCCACCTCCTCCCTCACCATCTCCCGTAGCTCCTTATCCGACTTGGGCGGATGGCCCCGCGGCACTCCTCGCAACGGATGCCGTTGAATGCCTTGGTGCGATCAACCCAGGCGGCTGTGGCTCAATGATGGCTCGTGTGTGCGCCGGCGCGCGGAGTATCCCAATGCGAGCGATCCGGATGCTGACAATCGTTGATGAGTTCACGCGGGAATGCCTGGCGATCGACGTGGCCCGGCGGCTGAACTCGCAAGATGTTCTGTATCGTTTGGGCGGGTTGTTCGTGCGCGCCGAATCTAGTTCTCTCGTAAAACCTCGACCTCCTCGATCAGGCGAGGTCCTAGGCGGTCCTTTTCCAACTCCAGATCATAGCGCGACTGGAGATTGATCCAGAAACGCTCGCTCGTGCCGAAGTACCGCGAGAGCCGCAAAGCCGTATCTGCGGTTATTGAACGCTTACCGTGGACAATCTCATTGATGCGCCGCGCTGGGACATTCACATCCTTGGCCAACCGATACTGGCTGACACCAAGGGGCTTGAGAAACTCCTCCAACAAAACTTCTCCCGGATGCGTTGGCGGTAGTTTACGGGCCATGACTCTACTCCTAGTGATAATCCACGATCTCAACGTCGTGAGCATCGTGGTCGCGCCATCGAAAGCAAATCCGCCACTGGTCATTGATGCGGATACTGTGCTGGCCCCGACGATTCCCGGAGAGCTTCTCCGGCCGATTACCCGGTGGGCTTCGGGGATCCCCCAGGGCCTCAGCGGCGTCCAATATGGCAAGCTTACGCTGGGCGACAATCTGCAACTTCTTGTCAAATTTACGGCTACGTTCGCGCAAGAACACCTTCTCCGTATCCTTGTCTCGAAACGACTTAATCATGCCGTAATAATACCGCCTCGCGTTACTATTGTCTAGCGTTAATATTGCGTGTCGTTACTATTCAGCCTAACGGTTTGCTAATCATCGGACGAGCGGCAGCGAAGTACCCATGCATTAGCGTGTTCCACTGATTTTGTATCACGGTTCGGACTTCACTACTGAACCGCCTCGGTTTTTCCGGAGCCTCCGTTATGTGAGTGCGACCACCGTGGCCGCCTCTTTCTGATTCCGGTAGTATACACCCTCGAACTCCGCAGGTAGAGGATATCCGAGCGGCTCGAGTATCCGCCGATTATTCCACCAGTCCAGATCAGATAGGAAAAACAAACGGCGGGTCTTGTGTCGGAACTCCGAAGCCGCCGAGTGCACGAGCTTTGGCAAACGGACTTCACCTGGATGAAGGTGACCGGTTGGGGCTGGTACTATCTCT
>JBHHVD010000008.1:0-50659 GCA_046754105.1 Candidatus Krumholzibacteriia bacterium | reverse complement strand
GTCAGTCCAACGCCGTGAGGCTGCGTGCCGAGCGTGGTCACCTCGACCCCACCATGCAGCTAGAGACCTGGGACGAGACTGCAAACGTCAGCTACGACCGTGAGCTGCTCTCAGAGCTGGCCACGCTTCGCTTCGTCGAGGCACGTAACAACGTCACCATCGTCGGCGAGGTCGGTGTCGGCAAAACCTTCATCGCCCACGCGCTTGGTCACATCGCCTGCCGGCGTGGAATCTCGGTGCTCGCCATACGAGCCGACCGTATGCTCAAGACTCTCATGCACGCGCGCTTGGACAATTCCTATGAGGCTGAGATGCGAAAACTGATTACACCGGACGTCCTCATAATCGACGATTTTGCCCTCGACCAGCTAGACAGCGACGAAAGCCGCGATACCTTTGAGATCTTCGTCCAGCGGCACCGTGCCGGCACAACCGTGATTACTTCTAATCGTGGCCCTGACGAATGGCACGCACTATTTGCCGACCCGCTGCGCGCCCAGGCCGCCATCGATCGATTCACGTCGCGTTCCTACGACCTCGTCATCGAGGGAGAGTCGTACCGACACCGCCAAAAGCCGCGCATGCCCTCGCCAGACCATGGCGCGCCACAAAACGACGCCCATAAACGGCCGTAGACCGACGATCTCCGATCAGGACGATGGATAAACCCCGTACCGAACATCGAGGACTTACGCCGAGGTCGAGCCAAGGGAGGATGCAAGAGCACAATGGTCAGGACTGGACACATGACGGCAAGTTAGGCACAAGGCCGTAGCGGCCACGACCCCGGAGTCGGGGGGGAATGCTCGTGAATAACACGGGGTCCCATGGTGGTGAGAAGCGACACTCACATACGGGTCTTGTTTTTTTCTAACTGCGGATGATGACGCCGTTTTCTTAATTTTCCACCACTCTCGCTACACTACCTAAGCCATGTGAAAGGACATAATGAAATTATCTGCGTAAGCTCCCGTGCCTGCTCAGAAACCCGTGCCATTCCTGACTTTTTTCGTTCACGCGACGCGTTACGCCTGATCAACTGAGATAGTTGCACTACTTTGCAACGGGGGAGCTGCCCCTTACGTCTTGGGCGGAAATTTTCGTCGGGTGTGTTGACCGTTGGTATCCGGCTAGGCACTCTCAATATTTCGTGGTGATTTTCGGTGGCCTCCTCTCAGGAGGAGCGGGAATCGTCGCACAATATCGTTGGGGCAGAGGGGAGGTGGCGTTGTGAGGATTGTTGCACGAGTCTTTCTAGTATCAGGTTTGGCGCTTGCGCTTTGCGGAACGGCGGACGCGGACGGGGACCACAAGGCGTCGGTAGCCAAGCTAAAGGGCGAGGCCACGCCCCACGCAGCAAGTCATTTTTCTGGGGCTGGTGGAGATAACGTCAACGCTGGAGCGATTGCTTCGGCTCGCGGAAAGATCAAACACATAGGCAAGGCAACGGTCGAGGTAAGCAGTTCATGGGACTGGGGCTCTTATCGACAGGCGGAGGTGAACACTGGAGGTGTCGATCTTGAAGTTCATCCCTGTGCGCTAGTAAACACGACGTCGCATTCTTTTAGCGCGGCCAACGACCTTGGCACCGTCGGAGGTGGATTTACCGCTGCCGCGACGGTCCAAATTGTCGCCAAGAAAGGAACCCTAAGTGGCAAGATAGTCGGCGGCAGCGTTTGTGAAATTGCCTGGGTATACAATGGGAAATGTAGCGCCGGGGGAGGTCCGTGCAACGAAGATGGTGATTGCAGCGGTCCCGACACCTGCGATGTTTTGGAAGGGCCAGTTAGTGTCTCGCCCGGAGCGGGGTTGCCTACGGTTTTACTGGGGACGATCAACGAAGGGCTGACCAGCTTCGAGATTACGGGCGGTACCGGCAAGTTCGAAGGACGCAGCGGAAGCGGCATCATCCACAGTGTCTTTAACTTCGCGACGGCGGAGTTTGAAGTCAACGAGATTATTGTGCGCGTGGGCAAGGAGAAGGAGCACGACGACGACGATTAGTCGCTGGAGTCTGGGGTTATCCGGATGCTGTTCTCCGACGTCCGCGTATGAACTGTTGATGCCAGACGCAAGGCCTGTGGTTTTGCGGCTCAGCCAGGAAAGTTGGGGGTACAGGTTCTCTGATTACTTGACCTGTGGGCAACGCGGCCTGGCCTATTTGGTTTTCACTCGGTGATCGGCACCTCCATCAGTAGCAAGATGGCCTGCCGTACCGCAGAGGGAAGCAGGTGCCACGTCTCGATGATGACCTCCAGTTCCGTGCCAGGTTGTGCCTCCCCGTGCCGAAATCTGGTACAACCAGTGGTACAAACGGCCGTTTCTGGGGGTAGGTGAGTCTCGTCTTTTCGGTAACTTAGGGCCTTTGGGACGGGGGTTCGATTCCCCCCTCCCTCGCCCCACGATTTCCTTGGACACCAGACTGGGGAAGAATCTCCCCGCCTGAAGGAGGTGTCCTGTGGGGAAGAAGAGGAAGGCGAGAGTTGGCGGGAGGGGCCGGTTTTCTGTGAAGCGTAAGACGGAGGCGGTCTTACCGGGATCCCGCAGTCGACAATTTCGGCAATTGAGAATGACCGCGTGAAGCCCGGGCTCGAGAGGGCGAAGGTCTTGGCTAGAGCTCTACGGTGCCATCCGGCGGTGCTGGTTTTTCCTGGCTGGGATGTGGCGGCGGAGGCTGCCGCGTAGGTCGCGTCAGTGGCGACCCGCGCGCCGTATCGCCCTGGCCACCGTCTTGTCCGTGACTCGAAGCCTTCGCGCGACCTCGGCCCGGAGCCGAGCAAGGGTTCGGATTGGTTGCCCTGCCTACTATTTCGGCCTTGTGCCACACCGTGGCGTCCAGTAAGCGGCGGCGCCTAGACGCGAACCTGCAGGCCGCCGCTGGCGGGCTATTCCTGGGGAGTCTTCGCGTGTTTCACTGGGGGCCTTGGCCTTATTTTGACACTGGTGGCGTTGGTTGGTATTTATGATTCACAACAATGTTGATAATCAAATGTCCGCCTGCCTCTCCATGAGAAGCGAAGGAGACCCCTGATGTCTGGCTCGGTCGGCCCGTCCCCGGATTCCCGGCAGCCTCTGACCTCCCGCGGCGCTCCGCCTGGTCAGGTTTGCGGAGCGCCGCGGCTCCGCCGCCGCGTTCTGCGGGGCGTGGGGTTGCTCGTTGTTGCCATCGTGGGGATCTGGTGTCTGCTGGCTTGGCGAGCGGGCAGCTTTATCGGCGACCGGCATATGGTAGCGGCGACCCTGGATGATCCGGGTATCGAGGCGTTTTCGCAGCGGAAGCGCTACATCGACGTTGATGGCACGCAGGTAGCCTACATAGACGAGGGCGGCGGCGAACCCTTGATCTTGCTTCACGGCTGTCCTTTTCATGCCTATGAGTGGCGCGACGTTATTCCGATTCTCAGCGCCGAGTACCGGGTCATCGCGCCGGATCTGCTGGGGCTCGGCGACACCCAAGTGCGGTTGGACGACGATTATCGCCTGCCCGGCGACGTTGACATGGTCGTTGGGCTGATGGACTCACTGGGCTTCGCCGATGCCAGCTTCGTTTCCCATGATCACGGGGCGGCGACGCTGCAGCTCATGATGCGGGATCACCCGGAACGGATCCGACGGGCCGTGATTACCAACGCGGAAGCCTACGATCAGTGGCCCAGTGAGCCGGAGCGGCCCTACCTCGAAATTGTGATTCATCCGCTGCTAAACCCGCTCTTCAGGTTCGCGCTCCAGTTCACACCGATCCAGCAAGAAGTGTTCAGCATTGCCGTCCATCGCAAGGAAGCCTTTACGGATGACGTGGTGGCTGCCTACGTGCGTCCGCACATTTCGACGCCGGCGCGGTGGCAGCGCTTCGTCCGCTTCTTCCGGTGGCAGCTCGACCCCGACAACAACATGGAAACGATGCGTGCGGTCGAGGGATTGACGCGGTTCGAGCGGCCGACCTTGATTCTGTGGGGCAAGCAGGACACTAACTTCGGTCCGGCGATCGCCGAACGTCTCGCGGCGGACATACCTGGCTCCGTGGGTATTGTCTGGATGGAACACTCGGCGCACATGCCCATGCAGGAAGAACCCGAGGCTTACGGTGACGCCGTTCTCCGGTTCCTCGCGGGTAGGTTAGATGCCGGCGTAGATACGGCAGCCACACCGACCAACCATAGGGATCCCTCTTGAGGGGTCTGACGCTTCCCAACGACACTTCGCGGCGGCGGGAACGACGGAATGCCTAAGATAGTTGACGAAGCCGAGCAGCGGCGGCGAATTCGCGATGCTGCCCGACGGGTCTTCGCCGAACGCGGTTTCGTCAGTACCGGCCTCGCACACGTGGCGCGAGCGGCGCGTATGCACCGCACGAACCTGTACCACTACTACGCCGACAAGGACGCGCTGATCCGTGACTTGGCAGAGGAGTTGCTGGCGGAGGAAGAAGCGCTTTTCGCACGTGCGCTGGAAGGCGAGGGTAGCCCGCTCCAACGTATCGAGAGCGTGACGGCCGACGTAGCGGCCCTGTTCAGCTACTGGGGAAGTACCGGCAAGCTGATCTTGCAGCTCTGGGCGAATGAGCCGAGGCGCGTGCGCCAAGCCGTGCGCCGCATCCGCGATCGGCTCGCGTCTGCTATTCGCGAAGGTCAGGAGTCCCGTGAAATCTCTGCCACGCTGGCGCCCGACGCCGCTGCCGCCATGGTAGTCGGCCTCCTGGATGGCGTCTTGATCCAGGTATTCCTGGACCGAAAGGCGTTTGCCGACTCCGAGGGTCTGCGAAAGGCCATGTGCGACAGCGTTCGCCGGATCCTCAGTGCCTAGAGCTGGCCTGTTTTCTCTTCAAGAGGCCTGCGGCTGGACGGCGTTGGCCCGAGAGGGGCGGAGCAGGGTAAGCTCGCGATACGGCGCGCAGAAAACGCTTGCGCGAGGCCGGCAATGGCCGGTATAGGCTGGGGAAATGACGCGTGCGATCACATCCGGATTCCTGATCGTTTGTCTGCTGCCGTCTCCGGCGCATTCGCAGGTTGCCCCGGCGGATACGCCAGTATGGGATGCGCGAGGCGCCTGACGAGGCCTAGCAACAAGGAGTATCGCACCGGGCCAAGAGCCAGGGTGGCGGTCGTTGCTACCCCCTTGTGAGGGGGCCAAGGCGTAATTCCGAAAAACCGTCTAGATAAATCCACGCCGGATATGGCAAGGTCGTCTGCGCAGGGGTCTGTCGGCTTGCCGCGAGTCTACCCCTGACACACTTTACACCCGAGGAATGGACCGTATGGAGCGAGTATTCTTGTCAGCCGCCGTTTGCGCGGCGCTGGTCGTTGGCGGCAACGCCGTGGCGGCGACCGACCCTGGTCTTGTCTGTGAGAAAGCCGCGGCTCGGGCGCTGCAGGGTTGTATAGGCTCTTTGACCAAGGAAAGCCGTCGTTGCTACGCGGAGTCCGGCGCTGCCTGCTCAGAGGCTTCTGAGAAGGTCCAGCGGATTCTCGACAAGCTCGGGGGCAAGGTACTGGCCCGTTGTCCGGATCAGCCCACCGTGGCCTCCGCTGGCTTCGGTCCCTTCATGTCTCCGACCACGTTGGTGGCGAGGCTCGAGGAGGCCTGTAGCGGGAACACCGCTACGATGGCGGCCGCATCTTTCGGCGGGCCACAGGCCGCGGCGCTCGGGTCGGCATCCGCCCCCGAGCGGAGCTGTCTGGAGAATGCACACAAACGGGCCTCGCGCTTCTTGAAGAAGTCTTTCTCCCTTCAGAGCAAGTGCATCGTCAAGGCTCGTGGCGGACGGAGCTGTGACAGCGTCGCTACCAAGCAGAAGGTGTCGAAGGCGCAGGCTCGGGCGAGCACGAAGATTGCCAAGCGTTGCGCGGCTCTCGAAGAACTCGTGGCCGTCGCCCCGGCGCGTTTCGTGGCGCGCGCAGGCCACCAGGCCCGCTGTTTGGTTGCGACGGCACACGCTGACCCCGCTCCTCTGGAGCTGGACTGCGGTCCCCGCGCGGGCGTTCCCGTTCCGGCCCGCGCAGCGGCGGTTCAGG
The DNA here is from genome assembly GCA_046754105.1 of Candidatus Krumholzibacteriia bacterium. Lineage (GTDB taxonomy): Bacteria > Krumholzibacteriota > Krumholzibacteriia > WVZY01 > WVZY01 > JAZGDW01. The sequence continues at coordinate 44,648 of JBHHVD010000008.1, read as the reverse complement.
TCGTGCTCGACGAGGCGACCTGGGGAACGCGCTGCGGGGATGGTAGCCCCTACGCGTTCTGGATCCGACTGGCGCCCGAGGGATCGCCGGTCGAGCGCGTGGTGTTCCATCTGCAGGGAGGTGGCGCCTGTTTCCAGGAAGAAGACTGCGCGCCCAAGCTTCCCAAGTTCTTCGACGCGCTCGGCGACACCATGCCAAACGCCGGTTGGCTGGCAACGGGTGCGGCCAACCCCTTCAAGGACTGGACCCACGTGTTCTTACCCTACTGCACCCAGGATGCGCACATGGGCAACGGCACCACCAACGTGTTCCCCAGCATCACGGTGCATCGTTTCGGGGCCATCAATGCCAGAGCGGCGCTTCGTTACGTACGCGACGTGATATGGGCGGAAATGGATTCCACGGGAGCAAGCGGATATCGCCCGGATCTGCTCAGCGTGGCCTTTGGCGGGACTTCCGCGGGCGGCTTCGGTGTGCAGTACAACTACCATTTCGTGCTCGACGAGCTGCGCTGGGTCAATACGGCGTCGGTCCCCGATAGCGCGGCGCCCGTCGATAACGGGCTTCCGGTGGGGCTGCTGAGTTTCGGAGCTCCTATCGCCTTCGCGGCGGGAGATGCCGGCGGGTGGGACGTCCGCCCGAACCTGCCCCCGTACTGTTTTGCCGAGGAGTGCATCTTGCACGCGACGCTGCAGGCCGCCAGTGTTCCGCGCTTGAAAGCGACACCGGCTCAACAGTTTCTAAACGTCACCAACCAAGTCGACGAGGTTCAGCGCGACACTACCTTCTTTCTCAGCACTGTCGACTGGACCAACGCCTTGAGGGCCGCCTACTGCCAGAACCAGGGGCTCGCGGGAATACGCTACTTCCTTCCAGCCATACCCGAACCGATTCACGGGATTCTTCAAAGCAGCCGGTTCTCCAGACTGGACAGCGTCGGTGTTCTCGTAAAGGACTGGCTGCTTGGAGCGGCTATCTCGCCCGATTCCGTGGTCGATCTGGTAGAGGAAGGAGACCTCGCGGCCACCCTGGGCGCGAATCCCTTCAGCTGTTCGGTCAACTGAAAGCTGTCCGGCCTCGCTTGCTCTCTGGGGATCGACCGAAGCTGAGATAGGGGAGAGGGATGGCAAAGCCTGTATGGTGCGCGGTTGGTGGTCGATGATGGCGGAGTGGAATGACGCCGGGGAACAGAGTGTAGCGGCTTGGGGAGAGGCACGGGCCGTCTGCGAAGGTATCAGTCCAATTTGTGACAATCGGATTGACGACCTAGACTGTAACGATCGGTCGGGCGAGCGTAGCGCCTGGCTGAACCCGCAAGTATGAGAAAACTGCTCACCTTGGCCATGGCTCTGGCCTGCGCCGCCGCGCTATTGATCGTAGGGATCTTCGCGCTCTCCGAGCTGGGCGGCGAGGTCGTCACGGTGCGCAGTACGCGCGCTGATGGCTCGGTCAAGAGCACCCGCTTGTGGATCGTAGACGACGCCGGAGAAACCTGGCTGCGAGCGGGCATCCCGACGGAACCGTGGCTGGAACACATCGGCGACAACCCGACGATCCAGCTCGTGCGTGCGGGCGATACCAAGCCCTTCGTGGCGCTGGCTGTGCGCACCGCCGAAGCGCGCGATCGCGTTCACGCCCTCATGGCCGCGAAGTACGGCACGGCCGACAAGATAATCTCCTTGATACGCGACTCGAAGGGCTCGGTAGCGGTTCGGCTCCAGGGCCCTGCAACCGGCTCAGCGCTTTCGGATCCGCCCGACCGGTAGTGCGGGCCTATGGACTCGATCAGCCGCCCCGAGAGGGCATCGTGTTCGGGCCTTTACCTACCGGCGCCTGTTCGGAGCCGACGCCGGTCTAGCTGAGTGGAAGACGAGCTAGTCGGTCTCGTTCTTATCCTGGGCGCCGGTATCGGCGCCCAGTGGCTGGCATGGCGCGTTCGGCTCCCGGCCATCTTGTTGCTTCTCACGGCTGGAGTGATCACGGGCCCCCTCACCGGCCTGATCGATCCGGACGCGCTCTTCGGTGACCTCTTGCTTCCGGGGGTGTCGCTCGCGGTCGCGGTAATCCTCTTCGAGGGCGGTCTCAGCCTGCGACTCCGCGAGCTGGGCGACGGTGGCGCCGTAGTCTGGCGGCTGTGTACGATCGGCGCCGCGGTAACCTGGGCGCTGGCCGCCGCCGGCGCTTACTATCTGTTGGGCATGCCGTCGGGTCTGGCGCTGGTGTTTGGAGCAATCCTCATCGTCACGGGACCGACCGTCATCTTGCCGATGCTGCGCCAGCTGAGGCTCTCGCAACCGGCGGCGTCGGTCTTGAAGTGGGAGGGTATCCTCATCGATCCGATCGGTGCGCTGCTGGCCGTCATCACCTTCGAGTCGATCACGCTCGGCGCTGCCGGCACCAACCCGCTGGTTGCGCTGCTGGCGTCTGCCGGCATCGGTGCGATCCTGGGTATAGCGGCCGCCGCACTGCTCGCGTGGATGCTAGGCCGCTACTACGTCCCCGATCACCTGCGCAGCCCGCTGGTCTTGGCCGCCGTGGCCGGCGTCTTCCTGGCGGCGAACGCCGCGGCGCACGAGTCGGGCATACTCGCCGCCACCGTCATGGGCCTGGCCTTGGCGGCCCAACGGCGCGCGCCGACGCGTGAAATTCTCGAGTTCAAAGAGAACCTGCGCGTAGTGCTCATCTCCAGCCTGTTCGTGGTGCTCGCGGCGGGACTCGACCTGGGCGAACTACGCACACTGGCCGGTCCGGGCGCTCTGTTCGTGGCGTGGCTGGTCGTCGTAGTGCGACCGCTGGGCGTGGCCGTGGCGACGGCGGGCTCGACCATGGGCTGGCGCCATCGTCTCGTGCTCATGACGCTGGCACCTCGAGGAATCGTCGCCGCTGCCGTCGCGTCGCTGTTCGCGCTGCAGCTCGCCTACCACCCCTCGATCGACGGCTCGACGCTCATCCCGCTCACCTTCATAGTCATCGTCGGAACGATCCTGGTGTATTCGGTCGCTGCGCCGCTGGCGGCGCGAGCGCTCGGGGTTTCCAACCTGGATCCTCAAGGCGTACTGCTGGTGGGTGCGCGGCCCTGGAATCGTGAACTCGCGCGCGTACTGCAGGACTGCGGCGTCAAGCTGCTTCTCATCGACGACCAGTGGAGCTACGTGCGCGAGGCTCGCATGGCGGGGCTCACCGCCGAGCACACCAACGTCTTGTCCGAGCACCTCGCCGACGAAACAGACCTCGACGGCATCGGCTATATGCTCGCGGTCACACCGAACGACCATACCAATACGCTGTGCGCCGTTCATCTTTCGGAGGTATTCGGCAGCGCGAACGTCTATCAGCTGCCCACCGAGGAAGGCGGGCCCACGCGTAGCGAGCGCGACGCTCCGCTGCACCTGCGTGGGCGGACCTTGTTCGGAGACGACGCGAGCTATCGGCGGATCGCGAGCATGGTCGGCGAGGGGGCAGAAATCCGCCGTACTTCGATGACCGACGAATTCGACCTCGAGGCCTATCGGCAACGTTACGGTGAAACCGCGGTGCCGATGCTGATCATCGATCGCAAGGGCCACGTGTCGATCCTCTCGAGTGGCGAAACGCCGCGGACCCAGGACGGCGACACCCTGATCGGCCTGGTGAACGAGCCTCGAGAAACTCCGTAGTTTCAACCTCGTACGGCTCTGCAGCATAGAAGGGATGGGGAGCCACATCTCTATGGGTACCTCCAGTTTCGCAGTGGATCGAGTCTTGAGGTCCCGGTTCTGAGCGGACCGCACCGCAACGCGAATATCGCGGTCCGCGGCCTAGGATGGATGAGCGAATCGGCCAGCACGGGGTATTGTGACTAGTCTGCCCTGGTCTCATAATCGCGCCAGGCGGCGGTCCTACCAGTGGAGTTGTGGTTTCCTTTCGTGCCGTAAGGAGGCTCAGCCATGAGTACGCGCAACATGAACTACATGCGCGAGAAGGTGGAGACTCAGTTCAAGCCCATGCTCGAGATGATGCGGGCCGACTTGGTCCCGAACGGGCGTCTGGTGGCGGGCGCCATGGATCTCGTCATCGACCACTACGAGGAGACCTTTCGGGTCATCGACGAGCGCTCCAAGAAGCTCTGCTGGTACGAGTTCTGTCTCACCCCTGAGATCTTTCGCGCGATGGACGTCCACCCTTTTCTCGGCGAGGTCCATCCGACGATCATGGGCATGGGAAACCCCGAGCTGTCTTGGAACTACGTCGACACTGCCGAACATTCGGGCCTACCGGCGGAGGTCTGCGTGCTCGACAAGTTCATGCTCGGGGCCCTGATGCGCGAGGAGATGCCGCGCGCGGACTTCATCGTTACGGCGAGCGCGCCCTGTGACAGCTCGCGAATCGGTTACCAGATGTTCGAGCGCCTCACCGACTGCCCCGTCTTCCGTCTGGACGCCCCCGTGGACGACTCGCCGGAGGCATACGCGTACTACGCTGGCGAAATCCGCAAGCTCATCGGCTTTCTGGAGGAGCAAACCGGCACCCGCCTCGACACCGACCGGCTACGCGCGGTATGCGAAGAATCCAACCGCACCACCGAAGCGCTTCTCGAGCTTTTCGAGCTCAAGCGCAGCCGGCCCTGTCCTCATTCGGGGGCGGTGGCTTTTAGTTGCTACATGGCGATGCTCAACTCACTGGGCTCGCCGGAGTGCAGGCGTTACGTGGAGTTTCTGCGTGACGACGCGGACGAGGCGGTTCGCGAGGGTCGCGGTGCCCTGGCGGAGGAGAAGCACCGCGTACTGTGGAACTACGTGGCCGTTACCTTCGATCTCGAAATCCACGACTGGCTCGCGGAGAACTTCGGGGCGGTAGTCGTTCTGGACTTGCTCTCGAGCTTCTTCAGGGAAGACCCCATCGATACGACCAGTATGGAGACGATGCTGGAGGGGCTGGCTCGGCGCGGTCTCGAGGCGACCATGGGCAGGCTGCGCGTCAACTCCGTCCGTCTTACCGAGCGTTTTTTGCGCGACTACAAGGACTTCGGCGCCGACTGCGTGGTGTTTCCCGGGCCGGTGGGCTGCAAGCACGTGTGGGCCTGGCTCAACCTGCTCCGCGAGGTCTGCCGGGAAGAGCGCATTCCGATCTGCGCATTCGACTTGGACTGGATCGATTCGCGCGTGCGATCGCAGGACTCCATCCGAGGCCAGATCGACGGGTTCTTCTCGACGGTGATGCAGTGAGGGAGGCGATGATGGAAGCGGCGACCGACTTTCGGGCTCTGGCCGGCCCGATCGAAAACGAGCACGTCAGGGCCTGCAAGGCCTCGGGCGGGCAGGTGGTCGGGTTCTTCTGCGCTCACGCTCCGGAGGAGCTTTTTTGGGCTGCGGGGATGCTCCCGGTGCGAATGCGCGGCACTGGCAGCGAAGATACCTCCTACGCGGACCAGTACCTGGGCTCGGTCAACTGTGGTTTCGTCCGCCACACGCTCGACCGGATCCTGAACGGCGATCTCGCCTTTCTCAACGGCCTGCTCATCGTCAACAGCTGCGATCATATCCGCCGTCTGTTCGATGTCTGCGTAGCCAAGCAAGCGGCGTCGTTTTGTTACTACCTCGACGTACCACACATTCGCAGTGACGACGCGCTCGCGCGCCTGACCGGTCAGCTCGGGGATCTCAGGGACCGGCTCGAGTCCTTCTGCGGGCGGGAGATTACCGACGATCGGCTGTCCGCTGCGATCAAGCTCTACAATCGTACCCGCGCCCTGCTCGGGAGGGCTGCCGAGTTGCGCGCGACCGATCCGCCGCGAGTCAGCGGGAGCGAGGTGCTGGCGATGTCGGTAGCGGCGGCCAGCGTGCCCAAGGATAGGTTCAACCCCTTGCTCGAGCGGCGCATCGAGGAACTCGAGGCCGGCAATGGCAACAGTTCCCCGCGGGGGCCGCGCCTGATGATCGTCGGCGGTACGCTCGACGATCCAGGCTATCTCGAGGTGATCGAGTCACTGGGGGCGACGGTCGTCGCCGACCAACTCTGTTGGGGCTCGAAGGCCTTTGGCAATATGGCCGACGAGGAAGGCGACCCGCTCGAGGCGATCGCCGGGCGGATGTTGGACCACCTCTCTTGCCCGCGAATGATCGCCGATTACGAGCGGCGCCTCGGCGCGCTACTCGAAGCGGTCGATCGATACCAGGTTGACGGCATTGTGTGCGAGCGGCTCAAATTCTGCGACCTCTGGGGTGGTGAGGTCAAGATGCTTCGCGAGTCGTTGAAGCAGGGGCCAGGGGTTCCCTTTCTCGTGCTCGAGCGGGACTACCTGACGGCCGGCGGACTCGGTCAGCTTCGCACCAGGGTTCAGGCCTTCCTAGAGAGCTTCGACTGAGAGGGGGAGGGTGTTGAACGAGCGCTATTGGTCGTTCGCGGTCGGCCGCTGGCCGCGAACCAAACTACGCAGCCTCTATGGCTGGGAGGTGGCAGCATGGGTCATCTAGGGCACCTGAAACAGGAGTACCGTGAGCTGGTGACGCGCCTCGGGGCGGGTCCGGTGGGCATGCCCGAACCGTCGGACGCTCGCGCCCGGGCGGGCTGGCGAGACATTCTCGAGATTCTCTACACGCCGGAAGAAGCTGCGCTGGCGGCGCGGCTTCCGCTCGTACCGGCGGGCGCGGCCGCGATTGCGCCGCGGGTGGAGATGTCCATCGAGGCGCTGTTGCCACGCCTCGACGCCATGGCCGACAAGGGTCTGGTCATGGACCTGATCGATCCCGATACGGGCGAGTCCCGCTACCTGCTCTCGCCCCCGGTGGTCGGCTTTTTCGAGTTCTCGATGATGCGTGCGAAGGACTTAGTGCCGAAAAAACGCATGGCCGAGGCCCTCGACGCCTACACCCACGGTGATGACACCTTCGCCCGGGAGGTCTTCGGCGGCGATACCGTGGTCGGGCGCACCCTGGTTCACGAATCCGCCCTCGGCGACGAGGTTTTGCCCGATGTCCTGGACTGGGAGCGGGCGACGTCCGTCATCGAGGACGCCGAGGCCTTCGCGGTGAGCTATTGCTATTGCCGCCACAAAGCCGAGCACAACGGCAAGCGCTGCGACGCTCCGATGGATACCTGCATGTCGATCAACGCGGGGGCCGAGTTCGTCATCCGCCGCGGGTTTGGCCGCGAGGCCGACAAGGCGGAGGCCATGGACATTCTCGTCTCTTCGCGGGAGAGCGGCATGGTGCACCTGGCCGACAACGTCAGGAACCGGCCGACTTACATCTGCAACTGTTGTGGTTGCTGCTGCGGCCAGCTCTCGGCAATAAACGAGTTCGGAGTGGCCGCGGTCAACCCCAGCGGCTTTCAGGCCGCGCCGGATCTCGATCGCTGCAGGGGCTGCTCGCGTTGCTCGCGGGCCTGTCCGGTAACGGCCATCACGATGGCGCCACAGCGAGTCGGCGCCAAGCGAAAAAACGACCTCATCCCCCAGGTCGACACGAGCCGTTGCATCGGGTGCGGCGTCTGCGTGGCCGCTTGCCGCACCAACGGGGCCATGACCCTGGAGCGGCGGTCGGAGCGCCCCTACGTTCCCGCCAACGCGATCGAGCGCAGCGTCCGCATGGCGCTGGAGCGTGGCCGCCTCGCACACCTCCTTTTCGATCAGGGGTCGAGCCGCGGCAGTCGCTTCCTCAACGGTGCCGTTCAGGCCCTCTGTGCCTTGCCACCGGTCGACAGGGTGCTGGCCAGCGAACAGTTGCGCTCTCGCTTCGTTCGCTACGTGCTCGACAGGGCCGGCAGCGCCGTTCCCTGAGTGCCGTCTCGTCGATTCACAGGGTCTGTCCCGCACGCCGCTGTAAGCGGTCGTCGCCCTTCGCGTGGCTTCAGACTTATTCCAGACGATCCGCTTGCGGGTGTAGTATTGCTTCGCGCTAGACCAATCGACGAAGTATCGTAAAACGATCGTGACTATTTTCCGATACTACCGAGAATGGTCCAGGTGAAAGCCAAGAACCGTCTCTACGGCACCTACACCGACCAGGTTCGTGTCATCGTTACGGGCAGCTGCCGTTTGCGATCTGGTCGTCAGCTTGGTCGCAGTCGAGGTTCAACGCGTCGAAGGCGCTTAGCTTGAGGCAGGCCTGGCAGCGCGCCGCCGCGATGACGCAGTCTTCGATTTCGAGCAGCGTCGGCCCCGCGCAGGCACCCGGGAAGATCGTGACCGGGGCGGTTCCCAGCGCGGCGCAGCTCTTGTCGACCTTCCTCGCGAGCCTGTCCTCGGCCTTGTCGATCTTGGTGTTTGCGGAGAAGACCGCCGCCACGGTCGACTCGAGTGCGGATGCGCTGTTGGCTACCGCGCCCCTGAGTGCGCGTTTCTTGGTCTTGTTGATTTCGCTCAGGACGGTGCCTTCAAGCTTGTCGGCTCGCTTGAGCATCTCGGTCTGGCACTTCGCCGCGTCCTTGTTGGCGGCGTTCGTGAAGAGGTCGGCGTCGTCGACCGGGTCGCCGAAGATCTGGTGGGTAAGCGCCATGGCCCCTGCTGCAGCTGCCTGGTTCACGGTCGCCGAATCGCTGTAGGCGAAGGCCGGGGGCAGGGCGAGCGGGGTACAGCGCTTCGCTTCGTTTCTCACCGTCTTTTCTTCGGCCCTCTGTACCTTGCCCTTGCGGTCGGCGCCGGTGCATCCCTCGAAGCTCATAGTGAGCCTGCCCCTCTGGTAGTCCCTCAGGCACCTCTCGTTGTCCTTTGACTGCGCCTCGCTGACCCTCGCGCCGCTCTTGTTCATCGCGTTGACACAGCCCTGCTTGTCTTTGGCGAGTCCGGTCAAGGGGTCTACGTACCAGGAGGCCTCGAGCGGGCACTCCGACGCCTCGGCGCCGGTCGAGATGGAGGGGTCCGCGTAGCTGAGGCACTGCGGGCAGGCCTGCTCCATGCCGAGTCGCCCGTGCTTGAGCAGGCAGGATCCGCACTCGAAGGCTGGGCTGCCGACCGAGGCGCAGTGCTTGCAGTCCGCCTCGTGGTTCTCCACGAAATAGCCGGTCGGGGCGTCGCTCGGCTCGAGCCGCTGCCACAGGTCGCGGATTCGCCGTGAGCTGTAGGTCATTCCCCACATGCTCTCCTCGTAGCAGTCGGATCTGCCGTCGAGGGTGCAGACGTTGCCATCCACGCTTCGCCCCCACGCTGCGGCGAATTCCCGGGTTGCCACCGTATCAGGGGTCAGCATGGAGACCCCGCTCCGCCCGTAGCTCTGCCGGGCAAGCGGATTCTCCCAGTCCAAGCTGCCGATCTCGTCGATTACCCGCTGCTCGAGATAGTCCACCGTGGCCGGGCACAGCACGCCGCCCTCGTAGGCGCACAGAATCCAGTCGAGGCTGCAGCTGTTGCCAAAGGTCCGCTGCGGGTAGTCTTGCTCGAACATCATCAGCTGCGTCACCGACCCGCAGCCGTGGCTGCAGCCGGTGGCCGCGTAGTTCGGGCCGTCGATCAGAGTGGCCAGCGGGCTGCTGCTCATGAGGTGGTTCTTGGCCGCGACGAGCTGCGAGGTTTCCATCGGGAACAGCTTGAACTCCTTGTCGCCCTCGCAGTAGGGGTCGACGGTAACAGCGACGAAGCCGTCACGGGCGTAGTACTCGACCTGCCCCTGGCCCGCGTAGTTGTTCGCACAGGTTCCCCCGCCGCTGACGATCAGCAGCAGCGGACAGGGGGAATCGCTGCTGCAGGCGGCCGCATCGACCATGCTCTTCATCCGCAGTGGAACCCGGTGCGAGAAGCCGCTCGGCACCAGGTCAATCACCTCTTCCAGGCAGTTGAGCCCCTGCGGGCACTCGGCGTTGGGATCGACGTCCCAGCGGTCGCCGACTCCTGGCAGGTGACTGAGCACCAAGAGCTCGTCGATCAGGCCGACAAAGCCCTCTGCGAGGGTCACCGCCGCGTCCGCCGGCGGTAGCTGGATCAGCAACTCGAGCTGGGCCTGCAGCTGGAAGTCGAGGGTGAGCTCAACGAGAGTCGGCCCGTTGTTGCTGCTCACGACGATCTGCAGGTAGTGAAAGGCTCCGTCGCCGGGCCAGCTCATCGCCATCGGCTCGACCGTAACGCCGCCGAGGGCGTCCCAGAGCTCGACCACCAGCTCGCCGTTGAGCAGGCTCACCGCGGCGGTGTCTTGCACGTAGAACAGGCGTCCGGCCGATACGTCCAGCGCCCGGACCCACATCCCGATGGCCGTCACTGGCCGATCGGTCAGGTCGAAGTCGTGGAGCTCTATCGCGCCCTGGCCGTCGGGGAAATCGGCGGCCCGCCCGTACCAGCCCTCCTGGAAAGCGCTGCGCCGGGCGCTGCCGGTCAACTCGACGGCTATATACCCTTGGCCCAGGCTCGAGAAGTTGTTCTCGAGGTTGTCGACCATCGCGTGTCCATTCTGCGGACCCGCGCCGTCGTCCTCGTCGTCGAAGGTAACCTCGACCCGCGTACCGGCAGTCGCGACGCCTGCGACGCCCACGATGAACAGCGCGACGAGCAACCCCACCGCGCGCCCCCAGGGCGGCGGCTGTTTTCTCCGCCTAGATTTGAGTCTGTACATCGCCGTTCTCAATCTGGCCCGTCGCCAAGACTACGTAGGCCGAGGGTCTATTGTCTACAGCAAATCGCCTGTGGTGTAAGGAGCAGTGGAGCTGTTCGATCCATAAGCAGCCGAGCCTGCCCGCTTGCTCATGCGGTCCCCCTTGGCGGGGGACCTGATCTGCGCTTGCTTTTGGGTGTAGCGGGCAAGGGGCCAGCCTTGACAGTTCAGGCCGAGGGTTTGAGCGGTGAACTCGTAGACTTGATCCGGCAGCGAGCCTCGAGCCCGCGCTGCCGATTCCGCGAGCAAATACATCGTCCATCACCGATATGATCTCATCGAAGGGGTAGTCGGCTGCGCCGGAGGTCTCACGTTCGACCAATACACTGCCAAGATGAAACACTAGATACGCTACGCGTTCGCAGTCGATCGTTCGCAACCAGCGCTCGGCGACTCCCAGTTCGAGGATACGGCGGAGCAAATCGATGATGCGACGCTCCTGGTCGTGCGAGAAGGCCCTCGCTACCGAGCCAAGGTTCATCTCGTTGTCTCCAGCGAGCGCGAGCCGGAGGACCTGGTTGCGTGCATAGGTGGATCGCGTCAGTTCGACAACATCGCGTGGCCTCTCTTGGGCTTTCCCCGGGCTCGTGAGAATTCCCTCAGCGGCGTGGACACTACCCTAGAATCCCCTGAGCTCGTCCCGAGCCCGGGGCCGGCCCGTTCCGGGCTAGCTGGACTAATCAGTACAATACTGAGAGAATTCGCCAGATGGCAAAACCGAAGGGTTACGATGTCGACGCCGCGATTGACGGAGCCATGGGTGTTTTCTGGCGTCAGGGCTACGCTGCCACCTCCATCGACGACCTGGAGAAGGCGATGGGGATAAAGCGCTCGAGCCTCTATCACGCCTTCTCGGATAAAGAACGGCTGTTTACTCAAACGTTGCGGCGATACAATCACGAAGTGGCGGGTGACTTCCTCGGCGAGATGGAACGAGGGGGTGGTCTGGCAGCTATTCGCCGTTTCTTCGAACGCCTCCTCGAGTACCATCTGCGGGAAGGGGACAACTACGGATGCCTCATGACGAATAGTGCGACCGAGTTGGCTCCGCACGATCCGGTAGTAAGAGAGCTGGTCTATTCTCATCTGTTGCGTATCGAGCGCAGCTTCCTCCGGGCGCTGAAGGTCGCTCAGGCTCAGGGCGAGGTCGCCGCGGACGCCCCCGTTCGCGACATCGCGCGGCAACTGACGGCGATCAACCACGGCCTGCACGTGATCGCCAAGCTCGAGCCATCACCCGCCTTCTTGAAGGGGATCGTGCGAAACGCGCTCGGTGCGATTCCCCTGGCACGGTGAGCGCTTTTCGGGAGCGCTTTTTTTTGGGTTGTATTGGAACGGTCAGTACAATAAGCTCAGGGCGGGCGGCAGCGAACGTTGAATGACGAGCAAGGATCTTGCGCCGGGAGAAACGAAGAATGGACAGATTCAAGGATCGGTACGGACCGTGGGCAATCGTTACAGGAGCCTCAGCCGGAATCGGGCGGGAGTTCGCGACTCAGATCGCCGCGGAGGGGATCAACCTGGTACTGGTTGCCCGGCGCAAAGAGCTTCTCGATTCGCTCGGCACCGCTCTCGAGAAGGACCACGGGGTTGAAACCGTCGCTGTAAGCGTGGATCTGCGTAACCCTGAGTTTCTCGAGCCGATTCGAGCGGCCACGGAGGGCCGGGAGATCGGACTCTTGGTGAACAACGCGGGGCTGGGAAGGGTCGGTGAATTTCTCGAGAACGATCTCGACGAAGAGGCGGGGATCGTCGATGTGAACGTGCGCGCCCCGATGATGTTGAGCCACACCTACGGGCGCGAGATGGTGAAGCGCAGGCGTGGTGGGATCATGATCGTCGGTTCCATGGTGGCGTTCATGGCGGTTCCGAGAATGGGAAACTACACCGCGACCAAGGCCTACAATTTGATCCTGGGAGAAGTTCTGAATCACGAGCTGAGCCCGCACGGGGTAAAAGTCTCGACGCTTCTTCCCGGCTTCACCGCACCGGGCTTTACCGACAATCTAGATCTGTCTCGAGTCCCCATGCCGATAGCGAAGACCCCGGTGGTGGTTCGCAAAGCGATGCGGGCGATGGGCCGGAAAACGCTGGTGATCCCGGGGGTGATGAACAAGATGATGTACGCCATGGTACCCAAGATGCCTCGGGCGATGAACACGGCGATGATGGGAATGATGATGAAGCGAGTACGCTGGAAAAACTGATCCCGTGCTCATCCTTTTGCTCGACGCATAGCCAACCACCGGTCGCGCAGGACGAACTTCTGGATCTTGCCCGAAGCCGTCGTCGGCAGCTCATCGACGAAGACCCAATCGCGCGGTGCTTTGTGGGGAGCGAGCTGCCCGCGTACGAAACTGTCGAGATCCTCTTCGCTCACTTCTTGCCCGGGTGCCAGACGGACGAAGGCCGCTACCCGCTCGCCCCACTTGTCGTCGGGAATCCCCACGACGGCGACCTCGCTCACGGCCGAATGCGAAAACAGTACCTCCTCGATCTCGCGAGGGTAGATGTTCTCGCCGCCGCGGATGATCATGTCCTTGAGGCGTCCTGCGATTCGGCAGTATCCGCGAGTATCCATTACGCCCAGGTCCCCCGTGTGTAGCCAGCGGTCACCGTCGATCGCCGCTGCCGTGGCCTCGGGGTTGTTGTAGTAGGCATGCATTACCGCGTAACCTCTCGTGCAGATCTCTCCGACCGTTCCAGGCGCGACGACGGCGCCGCTTTCGGTGTCGACGATTCGCACTTCGGTCTGAGGCAAGGGCAATCCTACGGTCTCGGCCTTGTCCTCCGCACTATCGTCAAGCCGTGTCTTGGTGATCGTGCACGAGGCTTCGGTCTGGCCGAACAGCACCGAGAAACGCAACCCGAGCGCGTCCTCGATCCTTCGCACCAGAGCTGCAGGCACGCCAGCACCGCCGGCGCCAACGGTCCGCAACGAGCGGAGATCGCGACTGGAAAAGTCCGGATGCTCCATCATCGCGATCAGAATGGTCGGGACGGCGCCGAGGGCGGTAATCTTCTCGCTCTCGCAGAGTTCAAGAACGCGTGACGGTTCGAAAAACTCCGGCTGCACGAGGGCGGCGCGGCTCGCTAGAGCGCCGAGTACCCCGATCACACAGCCCGCCACGTGAAAGAGCGGCAGCGGGTTGAGCCAGCTGCCTCCGGGTGAAAGCTCGAGGCCGCTGGTTACGAAACGAGCGTTGTTCGTGACGCCCCGATGGTGTAGCACCGCCCCCTTGGGAGCGCCGGTGGTTCCCGAGGTGTACACGATCAGTGCCGGACTCTGAGGGGTTACGCTGGGCAGGGTCTGACTCGGCGAGCCGGACGTCACGAAGTCACTCCAGTCCAAGAACGAAACCACGCTTCGTAATGCAGGGACCTGTTCTCGTATCTCCGCGAGCCCGTCGGCCATCGCGTTTCCGCGAAACTCGGGCACCAAGAAAAGCCCTACGGCCTCCGACTGCGCAAGGGCGTAGGCCAGTTCCCTGGGCCGGTAGGCGGGGTTGAGCGGGACCAGGACGATACCGGCCAGGCCAGCGCCCAGCTGCAGCAGCACCCACTCGGGCAGGTTCGGGGCCCAAACCGCGACGTGGTCGCCGGGCTCGAAACGGCCGAGTAAGGCCCGCGCCGCGCGCTCAGCCTCCTCGAGGAGATCGGCGAAGGTCCATCGGCGTCGAGACCGATGGTCCGCGCTGCCCTCGACCAAGCCGATTTCGTCGCTCATCTCGCCGGCAGCGTCGCGCAACACGCTCCCTACCGTGGTGTCGAGCACCGGCACCGAGGTGTCGGCGGGCACAGAGGATTCGGTCAGCGCCATTTTCGAACTCCGGACTTCATGACTACCTCCCAGTGTGACTCCGTAGTAAGGGGTGGATACGGCTCCTTCTTGGTGACCGGCTCGCACCCGAACACCGAGCGAAAAGCCCGCTCGCTCGGTCCGGCCGGACCGAGCGCCTCGACCCAACACGGGCTAAGGGAGACACGCGCCGTGTAGGGTTCGGTCGATGACTTCCTGCTTCATCTCGGGAGAGAGGTCGTCGAAGTATGCGGAGTAGCCCGATACCCGTACGAGCAGACCGGGGTACCTCCCGGGGTTGTCGCGAGCGTCGAGGAGGACCGCCGGGTCGAGCACGTTGACCTGCAATTGCATGCAGCCGGCGGCGAGAGCGCCGTCTATCAGAGCCTGGAGTCGCACCGCTCCATCTTTGCCTTGGACGATCCACGGATCGAGCGCGAGGTTGTGGTTCATGCCGTTTGGCGCGAGGGCCGGAGACAGCGAAGCCGCCGAGCGTAACACCGCGGTAGGGCCGGTGCGGTCGTTGCCGCTTCCAGGCGCGATACCGGAAGAGAACGGGTCGCCGGCTCCTCGGCCGCTCGGCAACGCTCCGACCAATTCGCCGAAGGCGACGTGCGCGGTGACGGAATAGAAACCCGGCACGTAGGCGCCGTCTCGGGTACTGCGCCGGCGCGAGAGGGCCTCGCCGAAGAGCGCCATTACCCTGGCCACCCAGCCGTCGGCACGGGCGTCGTCGTTGCCGAACTTCGGCGCGGATCGGAGGCGGGCACGTAGAGCGTCGAAGCCGGCGAAATTCTTACGGCAGGCGTCTACTACCTCGGCGAGAGTAGCGTGTTCGCGGCGGAAGACGACGTGTTCGATAGCGGCGAGACTGTCGCCGACCTCGATTACCCCCACCCCTTGTACCCCGCTGCCGTTGTACAGAGCGCCGCCGGCGCTGGCGTCGGTGGCGCTGTCGATGCAGCCTCGCAGCAGCGTCGAGGTGAGTGGGGTGGGGTGCAGACGGGCGTTCGCCCGTTCGATCGCCGCGAGGTCGTCCAAGAGGCGGTCTACCGCCGCTTCGACCTGTGCGCGCAGGAGGCCAAAGAGGGTGTCGACGTCTGCACAAGTATCGGCCGGCGGGGTGTCGATACCGATACGGCGGCGGTGTCCGAAGCGCCGACCTTGGTTGAGGGCCAGTTCAAGGCAGACTCCGAGGTTGAACAGCGCCGCGTCGGTTGAGAGGAAGCCGCGCCCTGCTGGCACCGGTTCGACGCAGCCCACGTTGCTGTAGTCGCGGCAGTCGGCCCGGTCGAATCCGCGCGACCGCAGCAGCGGTACGATCGCTTCATCGTTGTAAAGGGCCGGCGAGACTGCACCGTCGGCCAGCGAGCGCGCTATGCGCCGGCGATAGGGAGCGGGGCTGAGGCGGTGGATGCGGGCGCTGTAGTTCGGTTGCCTGGTACGCAATCGGTCCATCAGTTCGAGGAACAACCACGAAAGTTCATTGGTGGCGTCGGCGCCGTTTCGGTCGGTGCCCCCGATCGTTACGACTTGTCCGTTGAAAAGCCCGCCGTGGAAACGCGTGGCCCTTGCGCTGAATATGGGCACGATCTCACAGAGCTTGACGGCGAAGCAGCCCAACAGTTCTAACGCGGCCTGGGCATCGAGGCGGCCGGCCGCGACGTCGGCTTCGTAGAGCGGCCACAGCACTTGGTCGAGACGGCCAGGGCAGACGGAGTTGTCGAGGGACTCGTGGTTGAGCGCGATCTGTGCGAGCAAGATCGCCTGCAGGCCCTCGTGGAAGCTGCGCGCCGGGTGGCGCGGTACGTGATCGCAGATGGCGGCTATGTGCAGCAACTCGGCCCGCCTGTCCGCGTCGTACTCGGCCGCAGCAAGCCGCCGTGCCTCATTCCGGTAGCGGATCGAGAAGGCGTCGAGAGCGTCGCACACCCCCTGTACGGCCGAAAGGAAATCGGTCTTGTCGTTGTCGCCGGTGTCACCGAGTCGCGCCAGTCGTGTAGACGCCTGCTTCCTGAGACCGTCAGTGCCTATTGTGACCAGCGTCTCGTAGTCGGGTATGAAGTGAGAGATGCCTCCTGTCTCGTTGATGAGATGAAAGGTCGGGGACAGCTGGTCGGCGACGAAGCGCATCGCTTGCGGCGGCGGAAACGCCCGCGCCGCCAGAAAACGAGGTAGCCAGAACGGCATTACCTCGGCGAGAAGACGCGCGCGATCTAAGCTAGCGATCCGGAAGGGATTGATAGAACGACGGCCGGGCTTCAGGAGATCCTCGATCATCGAGACGCCGTGCAACTCCGGGAACAATCCGCCTCCGACCCGGTGCGACGTGAAGTTTCCAACGAGCAGTTCGCGTTCGTAGATGCGCACCGTCTTGTTGGCGAGTATGTACGCCAACGCGCGGGCCTTGTTTCTTACCAACGGACCGTGACGGTTGGCTCGGCGCCTGAAGAAGCGCGTCACAAACAGCGCGCGTTCGGCGCACAGGGTGTGTGGTTCAGCCAGGACCTCGGCGTGAAGGGTCTGTACGCGGTCCGTCACTACCACGTCAGAAATGGACGTGCCGGAATCGGCGATGGCGGACGACGCAAGCCCTGCGCGGGTCATGATACGGTCACCTCGAGGCCCGCTGTGGCGAGCAGCGCTGTCGCTCTTTGCAGGCTCGAATCGGCACGCGGAAGAAGGGCGAGCCCCGTCTCTCGTTGCCCGATGCGTGGCAGTTTGGCTTCGCCCATCGAGTGGTAGCGGAGAAGCCGAATGCGGTCTATTCCGAGTTCATTCAGAAGCGTTGCGACGGCGGCGAGGTTGGTTTCATCGTCGGTGTGGGTCGGGATGATCGGCATGCGGAAGCTAACCGGTGCCCGGGCCTCGACGAGATTCCTGGCGTTCGCGAGAATGCCGTTGTTGTCGGCTCCGCACAGTTCCCGGTGGCGGTCACGGGCGATGACCTTGAGATCGAAGTGGATAAACTCGAAAAGATCAAGGTGTGGCTGCATACGCCCCCATGAGAACACGCCGCAGGTCTGCAGGCCGACCCTCACCCCCGCTTGGCGGCAAGCCCGCGCCAACGCGACAACGAAGTCCAGTTGTAGGGTCGGCTCGCCGCCCGACAGCGTCACGCCTCCGCCAGAAGAAGCGTAGAAGGGGCGGTCGCGCAGGACTTCTTCGAGTAACGCGTCGACGGATACAAACCTGCCCGAGACCTTCAATGCTCCGAAAGGGCAGCTGTCATCACACGCGCCGCAGCCGTCGCAGGCCTTACGGTCTACGCGAGTGTCGCCGCGAACGAGCGCGCCCTGAGGACAGGCCGTTAGACAGGTTCCTTGCTCGACGCAGCGGTCCGCATAAAAGAACACCTCAGGTTCCGGTCGCATCGATTCCGGGTTGTGACACCAATGGCAGCGGAGCGGACACCCCTTGAAGAACACCGTTGTACGGATGCCGGGTCCATCGTCAACGCTGAAGCGTTGCACGTCAAAGATCAAGCCTTCATCGATCAATACCGGCGCCTCCACGGCAAGCCCAACTCGTGGCCGTCGTCTCCGTGCCAAGTGGGCTCGCGGCCACGGCGCTCGCCGACGAGGTACGAATCATACATCGGCTCTACGACCGTGAAAAGGGCGGTGTCGGCGTGCTAGCCGGACCTGTCGCCTGCCTGCTTGTCGAATACCTCTCTTGCCGTCGCGAGACCGTCGATGCAGACGGGCATTCCCCCGTAGGTGGACATCTGAAGGATCACTTCGGCCACCTCTCGCTTGCTCGCTCCGCATCGGATGGCCGCGATGACGTGGCTCTTGAGTTCGCTGGTGCGGTTGAGTACGCAGAGTGCAGCCACCGCGCACAACTCGCGTTCGCGTTGGGTAAGCACGTCGCGTGTGTAGAGGTTGCCGAAGATATGATCGACCGTTTCCTGGGGGAGTTCGAAGAACTCGAACAACTCGGCGAGGAGCCGCGTTCGTGTCCGCCCCACGAGTGCTTCTGAAACGGCCACAGGATCGTCACCCGGACCTATATCTGCTGCTTTCGTCATGATCGGCTCCTATACTCTAGCTGCGGAAGCTTCCCCTGCCACTTCGTTTGCGCCCGACCGTGAGTCGGGTACTACGAACGCACTGTCAGCTTCCGATTCTCTTCGAGACGTAGTCGTCGTATGCCCGACCGGTAGCGGTGAGCGCCGCATCCAACGCTTCCGCGTCGGCGTTGATACTCTCGCGGACTCCGCGCGCAAGGGCGCGTTTTGATCCTGCCAAAGCCGCTGGCGGCTTGGCGGCGAGCAGGGCCGCAAGGGTGTCGGCGGCAGTCTCGGTTCGGCCGGGCTCTACGATCTCATGGACGATGCCGTAGTTCTTGGCGGTCTCGGCATCGATCTGTTCGCCGAGCATGCACAACTCACGCAGTCGAGCAGGCGCGACAAAGCGGGCGAGGGGAAGGATCGCTACGGGTCCGAAATCAATCTCTGGATGACCGAAAACGGCACGCGGGGATGCAATGATGAAGTCGGCCATCAACGCGAGATCGAAGCCACCGGCAAGCGCCGGTCCGTCGACCGCTGCGACCACCGGTTTCGGAAACAGGTAGCAGGCTTCGAAGAACTCGCGGAAGCGGTATAGGAACGCGGATCCGCCGGACTCCATTCCCTCTTTCAGGTCGTATCCGGCACAAAAAACGCCGGCACTTCCCGCGAGAACCACGACGTGTACGTCTTCGTTTTCAACGAGTCGTCGGAACGCGTCTTCCAGTTCGTCACGCATTTTCATGGATAGCGCGTTTTTCTTTTTTTCGCGCGCGAGAGTCAGCCGCGCAACGTGTTCGACCGGATCACCCAAGTCGACAAAATCATAGTTCACCCGTTTCTCTCCCAACCGTCCCGTGTTCTTCCGCATTGCCTGTTTGGTTTGGCAGGATTGGTGCGCGAGTCGGGCCACAGGGGCCTCGTCTATTGCGTCGCGTCTTAGCGCACTGTACGTAGCGTTGTCAAACGTCTCTAGAGTTGCTGATTTGGATCGTTCGGGATTTCGCTTTTTGATGCCTCTGTTCCGCGGTGTCTGTCTCTCGGTCTCTTCAGGCGGCGGAACCAGGCGACCGGAGCGAGGAGTCTGATCTCATGAAAACGCGTGCAGCGATACTGGAGCGACGAGGGGGCGCTCTTCGCCTTGAAGAGATCGATCTGGCCGAACCGGGCCGTGGAGAGGTCCGCGTAAAGGTGGAGGCTTGTGGAATATGCCGCAGTGATCTCCACGCGATCGACGGCGGCGAAGATGTAGTATTCCCCGCCGTGCTTGGCCACGAGGCCGCAGGGGTAGTAGACGGCTGCGGAGCTGAGGTCGGGCGGTTGAAAGTCGGCGACAGGGTGATTCTCTCGTGGACCCCGGCTTGCGGCCGGTGCCCGTCGTGTGCACGTGCGCAACCGCAGTTGTGCGCTGGTATTACAATGAGCACCGGTGGTGGTGGCCCGCTTGCGTGGAACGGAAAAGGGGTCGACAGGTTCATGGCTCTGGGGGCGTTCAGCGAATATGCGGTTGTTCCCGAGACGATGGCGATTGCGATCGAGGGGGAGATTCCGGCCGCCCACGCCTGTCTGATCGGTTGCGCGGTCATGACCGGCTATGGCGCCGCGACGAAGACCGCCCGAGTTCGCCGCGGCGAGACGGTCGCCGTAATCGGTTGCGGTGGCGTAGGGCTCGCGGCCGTGCAAGGCGCTCGACTCGCGGGCGCGAATCGGATCTTGGCTGTCGATCCGATTGGAACACGTCGCGAAAAAGCCCTTGCTGTAGGTGCTAGCGATGCGTTTGCACCCGGCGACGCAGCGGGAGCCGTTGGTGCGATTACGGAAGGTGGTGCCGACGTTGCCATCGAGTGTGTGGGACGGACCGAAACGATGCAGGAGGCGTTTGCGATGGTTCGGCCCGGCGGCCGCGCAGTCGTGGTCGGCCTGCCGGAATTCGGCGACCGACTGGAAATAGAACCCGTCTTGCTCTTGTTCGAAAAGTCGATCAAGGGATCGATGTACGGTTCAGCCGAACCGTTGCTCGACTTTCCGGCGTTGGTTTCGCTCTATGACCAAGGCGAACTCGATCTTGGGGCGCTCGTAGCCGATACGCGGCCGTTTGCCGAGATCAACGATGCGATTGCCGAAACGCGTCAGTGCCCAGCGGGCCGAATAGTGGTGACCTTTTGATCTTGGCCCCGTCGAAGTCGACAAGACGCTTGTCGTTTCCGGTATTTTCTAGCCGTCCTGCGGTCTACACAAGCGAGGTGTAACCACCTTGAAGCGTCCGGCGAGGCTGTCGTCGATCCCGGTGGTGTACCAGCGAGAGAAGCGCCGGTCGGACGCGCCGCCCATCAGGCAGGTGTGGGCCTGTTGTTCGGAGAACTCGGTGACCAGCCGATACGACGGAACGAACGAAGTTTCGCGTCCGCCCGATCGGTATATCTGCCCCTGGTGTATCGTGGAGCGACCACCCGGAATGGAAATCGGGCCGTAGTCGAAGCCTGCCCACCGGGGCAAGCGGCCACCGAAGAGCAGGTGCCGCATGACCATGCCCTGCCGGCTTCGCCATCTGGCCGCAGGGCTCGACAACGCCGCGGCGGCCACTCGGGAGAACACCGCGTCTCGTCCTTCGTCTCCGTACCAAGCGCTGTCCGGGCGCAGGAGAAAGCGATCGAAGTTCGCGTAGAAATCGATCGTGGTCCCCGTTTCCTCGAGCAGATGGCGCGCCACGTCGCGCCCACAGGCCCCGGTCAGGACCTCTTCGAGCAGCGCGCGATAGAACCGCTCGAAGAGCTCTGCTCCTTCGGATTCCAGGTCGTAGCAGAGGTCCCAGTTTCGCAGCTTTCGGCCGTTCTCGTTCTCGGGCAGCAAGGGGCCCAAGACCGCGAGAAAGCGCTCGGCTTGGATCGAGTAGAGGTCCATGTGCATCGCCTGCACCGCCTTCACGGTCCAGTCGTCGCGGCCGTCGAGTAAGGCCTTGATGCGCTCGGCGCGATACGAACCCATCGGCATCGTGATCGGTTTGGCGACGCCGAGATGGTTGAGGTCTTCGTTGGCCGTCGCGATGAATCCACACGCGGGGTTGAGCTGGCGCGGCAGCTGCGAGAAGGGGACGAAGCCCTGCCAGTCATTGGCGGGGTCCCATCCTGGAAGAGCGACTAGTCCGTTGGCGCCCGCTCGCCGCAGTGGCATGAGACCCGACATCTGATAGCCGATGTTGCCCTTGGAATCGGCGAGTACCCAGTTCCAGGAGGTCTCTATCTTACCGACTCGATCCATGCCGGTCGCGACGTCGCTTACCCACAGCATGCCGAGCCCGGCCTCGAGGCTCGCGGCGCCGCTACCCGAAGCCGAGGCCCACCGCGTGCTGAGATAATAGCCCGCTACGTTGGGGTCGCCATCAAGAGTACCGTGTTCGTTCTCGTAGAAGTCGACGAGGAGATCCTCGTTTTTCTTTCGCCGGATTCGCTCGTGTCGGACATCAAAGCGCTTCCAGCTCTCTCCCTCGCCGTCCTCGCGTCGATAGCAACCGTTACGACAATCCTCTATCCAAGAGTCGACGGCGTCCATGAAGGTGTAGGTGGCTCCCCAGGCCAGGTCGTTGGTCCTTGCCAGCGCCGCCATGGGCAGACCCGGCATCGTAGCGGCCACGCACCAGCGCTCACCGATCTCGAGCACCACTTCGTACCATACCGACGGCAAGCGGTTTCCCTCTAGGTGGGGATCGTTGGCCAGCAAGGCGCGTCCGCTCGCGGTTTTGCTCCCCGCTATAACCCAGTTGTTTGATGCAACGGTGTGGGGGAGCAGCGAGCTCCAACGCAATTGCGCCGGCACGATGCGTTCCGATAGCGAGACCTTTTTCAGCAGCTCTTCGTCGAGCTCGTCGAGCAAGCCCGGAAACAGCTCTTCGAGCCGGCGGCGGGGGACCTCGGCTTGCACCATCTCGACTAGAAGCCGCTCGATTTCGGCCTGACTCTGGGCCAGGGCTACGTAGCCGCTGAGCCGCATCATAAGGATGCAGTCGGCCACCGACCAGGGTTCGCCGCGATAGCCGAGCAGACGCAGTTCCCAAGGGCCGCGTCGAGCCAAGGCTTCGTTGACCCCCGAGCAATACGCTTCGACTACCGGCAACACGGCCTCGGAAATCCGCTTCACCTCATCGGCCGCGTCTCGTGCCAGGCCCAGCCGACGGAAGAATCGGTCGAGCGCGAGCATTTCTTCGGAGTCGTCCAGTGACTCGCAGGCTCGACCACTTCCGACGATGCGGCTCACCAGCATCTGTAAGCCCCGGTCGTGTGCGTGGCAGTAGCCCAGTCCCCTGTACAGGTCGGCCTCGGTCGAGGCCCGCACGTGCAGGATTCCGTGGCCGTTGCGATCGACGGCAATTCCCTGCTCTCCGCTCAACTCTCGGCGATCGACTCGCATGGCGAGCAAGGTATCAGCGATTCATTCCCATTGCTCAGCCCCTGTTGCTTCTCAACAGCAAAGGGCTGCGCGCCGTTGACAGGACCGATAGAGGGGGCCTACGATGACAAGCTGGGATAGACCACGGGCGGCTCGCGCTGTTCGCCTTCAACTCCCAGCCGCCAACGCCATCGACGGGTCGTCGAGGTGTGAGGCGGGCATACTCGAAGGGGGATGCATCATCTCAAGGGTGGAACGAGGTTGGTGACCTTGAAAAGGTTGGCGTTTGTCGTGGTTCTGTTGATGTTCTCGCCTCTGCAGTCGCATGCGCAGGCGCTCTGCGGCGATTTTGACGACGACGGGCAAGTCACCGTGTCAGATGCCTTTCGGCACCTGCGCTTCGCGGTCGGACTGGGGGAAAGTCTGATGTGTCCCGGTGGTGGCCTACCGAGGACCGGGCAGACCACGGTCTATGGAGCGGGCTCGGACGGCGATGTGCAGGCGGGAGCCCTGCTGTCGTACACGGATAACGGCGACGGCACGATCACGGACGACAACACAGGGTTGATGTGGGAGAAGAAGGACGACTCGGGTGGTATCCACGACAAGGACAACACGTACCTCTGGTCGGCCGGGGTGGTCAGCTCGTCGATCGGAGCGATCAACATGGACGGCACGATCGCGACGACGTTTTTGAGTACGCTGAACGACGTTGCGGGAGGAGGGGCGAACTGCTTTGCCGGCCACTGCGACTGGCGCGTTTCGAACGTGAGGGAATTACAAACCATCGTGGACTACGAGGCGTTCTCCCCGACTGTCGATCCTGCGTTCCACCGGCCGACGACCTGCAGCGGCTGCGCGGACGTGACCCTGACGACCTGCAGCTGTACGATGTGGTCTACGTACTGGTCGTCAACTTCGACCGCTGGCAGTCCGCATACCGCGTGGCTGGTATCTTTCCTCGAAGGCTACGTTTTTCTTGACTTCAAGACTCGCGGCCGGCACGTTCGCGCGGTGCGCGGCGGTTTGTGATCGAAGTTGGGGCGATTTCCTCTTGATGGAGCCTGGTGGGTTGGATGGTCTGACCTGGCGGCCGTTTTGAAAAGCCGCGCAGTTCTTCGTATCCTCAAGGTAGCTGGCCGGACGGCAAGCGTCGGGTCTGCTGCCTTCGGCGCGGCGGTCGCGTGACCCTGATCGCCACCAATTGGCGGGTGAAGGGGTCAGGCCTCTCCTGCAGCGACAACGCGTTCAAATAATAGACAGCGAGGCGGAATGAAGAAAAACAACTATATCGTCATGGGGCTTGCCTTTATCGGGGTGCTGTTTGTCAGCCAGTTGAATGCCGGCCAGAACACAGAAAAAAAGGAGAATAGCGTGGGTGAACCAACCAAGGCGCCGCAGGCCGGAGACAAGGACATTCCGGAAGGCAATCATATCAGGATCGATACCAAGGACGGCGAGATCATGATCGAGCTGTACCCAGACACGGCGCCGAACACGGTGGCCAACTTCAAGGCTCTGGCCGGCAGGGGTTTCTACGACGGTTTGAAGTTCCACCGCGTGATCGCCGGGTTCATGGCCCAGGGCGGGGATCCGGAAGGCAGTGGCATGGGCGGTCCCGGTTACCAGATCAAAGCCGAGTTCAACGAACGCAAGCACGTTCGTGGCACCTTGGCCATGGCGCGGTCGGCCGATCCGGATTCGGCTGGCAGCCAGTTCTACATCTGCTTTGACGCACAACCCCACCTGGACGGCCAGTACACCATCTTTGGCCAGGTCACCGAAGGTATGGAGCTGGTCGACAAGATTCGCCAGGGCGATACGATGAACAAGGTCTCCGTTCTTCCGTAACTGTTTGCCACGAAGAAGATACTTCCTCGGGTACAGGACCGGTTTCTGGAAAGGGCTGAGGGTCGCACCTTGGCGGTGCGACCCTCGAGAAGGCTAGGCGCCTGGGCGTTGGCGACCCAGGCGCCTTTGCGTTGCGCCTGCCTAGCGGTTAGCCGCCTAGGGGACACAGAAAACCCTGACAGGCCGGGTTGCCGCAGCTCTGACCGAGCATGGTTTCCTGCATGCTCCCGAGCGACAGGCTCAGCTCGTCAAAACAGTCGAACTGCGCCTGTCCAGGGCAGGTGTTCGGATCTACGCCGCATACCGCGGCGAGGTCGGGAATGCCCGAACCCGTTCCCGAGCCCGTCCCCGATCCCGTGCCGCCGCCGATAACCGGAGGACATTGCTCGCAGGCGGTTACCAGCGCGTCGTTGAGGGCCGCGCCGAAGCAGGCGCTGGCGCCGGCCTTGGTCTTTACGGTCTTGCCCAGCGGTGCGCCGTCGCCGGACTTTCCTTTGACCTCGACCCCGCCACAGGTATCGGCGCTGAAAGTCGCTACGTAGTTCACGCTAACGCACTGGCCGGCACCTATGGGACTGGCCAGGCAGATCTCTAGCTTGTCGTGGTCGGAATGGTCTTCGTGCTCACCGCTTCCCTGCTCGCTGCCGTCGCAGGAGGCGTCAAACAGTCCTCCGTCGCGCGACGAGAACGCGAGTACCGTGAACGGGCCGAATACGGTCCCGATTCCGATGGGCTGTGAGCAGGATACGTGGATGGTGGTGTCCTCGGCGCCTGCGTTCAAAATCAGGTTGTTCTTGGCGAATCTGCCGTCACTGCGGCTACCCACGATTTGGAAGGCATCTCCGCTGTTGAGCGTGGCGCTGAATATGGTCGCGCCGTTGTCGACTACGCTCACCGGAGTGCCGTCGTCTCCGTTGAACTGCAGATCCAGCAGGGTCACGCCACCTGAACAGGGACAGGCCGGGGGCGGAGGCAGGCAGATTCCGTCGAAGGTTCCGCCGTTACGCGACGAGAACGCCTCGACCTCGAAGGGGCCGAAGACGGATCCCACCCCGATCGGCTGGGAACAAGACACATGAATCACCGTGTCGACGCCGTCGACGGAGAAGATCAGGTTGTTCTTCTGGAACCTGCCGTCGGATCGCTGGCCGTTGAGCTCGATGGCAGGAGAGCCGGGGCAGAGGTAGTCAGCAAAAATCGAGTTACCATCGGCCGTCACTTCGACGTTGGCGCAGCTCGTTCCCGCGTAGCGCAGCCTCAGGTAAGTGACACCGCCTTCACAGGGACACGCGTCGGCCTCAGCCTGGGCAGCTTCTCCGCACAGACTCGCCCCTTCCAGGCTGCCGTCGACGAGTACCATGCCGGCGGGGAGCTTCTCGCTTAGTTCCACCTGCTCGAGCGGGGTCTGGCCGCTGTTGCAGACCTCTGAATGGAAGAATACGCCGGGCGGGTCACAGACCGGCCAGGCCGAAGAGCTCACGCTGACCACACCGGGGTCTTCAGTGTCCGGGGACGCCCAGGCCACGGCGTCCACGAAGAGAACGCTGCTCAAAGCCGCGGCGCAGAGGACGCCGAGGACAAAAAAAGTGCGGTTCCCCGATCCCCGCGGGTTATAATAGGATCTGCTGTTGCGATTGTGATTTTCAAGATTGGATGTGCGCGATGACATTTCGTTGACCTCCATCCGGCGATGGTTTGTTGGGCGTACATGACAGTCCACGTACGCGTGGGCTCGACGATCGATTCACGGTTGTCGCCGCAGAGCTGTGCAAGTCTCAAGCCAACGCGGCGAGCATCTCTGGAGCCAGTAGTCGCGCGGATTTTACGGGGAAAATACTCGGCAGCGGCGGCTGCGCGGAGCCAAATAAGTGGCGAGACGTCACCGTTCCGACGGTCGTTTTCCGGGTGAGGATCAACCGGGACCGATCCCATCGGGCTTTCACAGAGGCCTCAAAGAGAAGATCGTTTACCGCGCCCCGCGTCACGCGCGCAGTCAGTCGCTGCACCGTAAGCTGCAAAGGTGAGCGCTTAGCGGGATGCAGGACCGGGCCGGCGGGCTTTGGATCGTGTGGACCTGAAGATTCGAATGACTTCGTTGCCGTCGGCGAAGGTTTTGACCGGCTCGAGACTAGCGAAGAGATTCCTGTAGCTCTGCATCTGGTCGTGGTAGCGCTCCGGGTGATGAAAAAAACGCCCGTAGGACCGCTGAGCGGCGATGACGTAGTCGAAGTTTCGCCGATAGGACTGCAGGGGTATCTGGATCAACAAGGGCACGGCTCGCACCTCGTAACGTTGAGGATCGACGAAGGGCGAGTAGGCTTCCAGCGCCACGCGCGAGCCAGCCGGAATGTTCTGTGCGATCCAGCGCCGCGAGTTCTCGCGTGCCAGTAACTGATTAGGACGGAGCGCTTCCTGCGCGGTGTGATAGGCGGGAACGCTCAGGCCCGCCACGACCAGAACGAGGACGAGTGAAAGAGTCGGCGCGCGTCCGCGCTCTAGCCGCTCAGCACGCTGCCATAGGTCTGAAGCGCCGATCGCGAAGAAGAGATAGACAAAGGGCAGTACCGGCAGGAACGTGCGTGCGTTTCGCACCGGCAAGCTAGCGATCGAAACAAAGTAGACGAGGGCGAAAGAAGCGAGAACCAGCGCGGTTTTTCCGTTGCTACGGATAACGACGGGAAGCGACGCAAGAGCAAGGATGCACACCAGCGCTCCGTCAGTGTTCCAGAGGAGCTTCAGATAAAACGCCAAGGCGTTCCCCTCCATGCCGAAGTGTTGCGAGCCGTAGTGGCGAGCCTGGTAGAGGACGTCGCGCAAGAATTCGTCGTAGGCCAGCACGGCGTAAGGGGTGGTGGCAAGGAAGCCGAGGCCGGCGAAGACCGGAACCAGGTAGACCGAGCGACGGGTCCACGCGGCTTTGAAGCCGTAGCGCAGAAAATGCGCGACTACGGGCGAGATCGTTACCAGGGCGGCGGGGTACTTGCTGCCGGCCGCGAAACCGGCCGCCAGGCCGCCGAGCAGATAATAGCGAAAACCGCTCTCGCGCAGGATCTTGAGCGACGCCCAGGTCGCTAAAAGACAGAAGAACACCACGAACATGTTGACCGTTATGTAGCGGCTGTGCGCTACGGGAATTGGCGCAACCGCCATGAGCAGTGCCGCGAGCAGGGCTGTGCGAGGATTTCCCGAGGCCGCGCTCGCGCAGAGGAACAGCAGCCACACCGAAGCGACTCCGACGGCGACCGTGATCGACCTTCCGGCCACGAAGGTCCCCGGGCTTTTCGTGAACCCGGTCCCGTAGATCAGGATCTCTGGTGGACGCAGGTCGTCGAAACTTGCGAAACTTCCGCCAAGTTTCCCCCAGGCGTAGTAGGCGTACTGCGCGGCGGCGTTGACGTAGATGAGCAAGGTGCCCTTGTCGAAATAGTGTGGATTCAAGTCGCCGGTCCGGATCATCCGCTGAGCGATGGCGACTTTGTTGGGCTCGTCGGGATGATAGAGCCCCGGTAGGCCGGACTGTATCCCCCAGAGTCGAAGAGCAAGGGCCAGAATCAGGATTGCCAGAAGGCTGCGTCGTTCGTTGACCGCCACTGCAACCGCCGGAGCCCTCAGAGTCCCTCGAAAAAGACGGTGTACTCTATGGCCTCATCGGTGGCTTCGTGAACACGGATGTGGAGGTCTCGAAAGCGTATCACCCCGTCGTCGGCGTGATAGGTCAGGGTCTGGGTAAAGACGGGACGGGAGAGGTCCTCTCTGGAATACTCTTTGTAGAGCACGGAGTAGTGATCGCCCGATCGCCCCGAGTAGAGCAGTTCGAAATTTGCGTAATCGCGGTTCTCTATTATCCGCGCGGCGTGGACCGGATCGCTGCGCCGGAACATCACGACTTCGGGCTCGAGCGTCCAGGTCGACGTAAGCACCCCTTTGGTTTCCGTCGAAGCGGTGGCGTTACAGCACTCGGTCTTTATCTTCTTGTCGAACAAGCGGCCGTCGCTGGACACCAGCAGGGCCGAAATCCGCCGGGGTTTCGAAACCGTCTTGCCAGCGCCGGCTGATCGCCCCTGCCAGTCGCGCCCTGCTACCAGGACCGCGTAGCTTTCGCCCTCGATCTCGGTCCGGCCCAGGGGCTGCCAGATCTTGTCGCGGCGGTAGGTCTCGCGCCGTCCGCGCTTGTGTCTGGTCATGGAAAAATCAGACTCGGGGCGAAACGTCGCCGTCTCGAGCTGCCGCACGACGTGGTAGTCCTGGATCTTGACCATGGGCTGGTTCACGTAGGCCGTCTGCCTCTTGCCCACGGTGTAGTTGCGACGGACGAGGTGGTGTTCTGGCTCGGGCCCAGCGAGTTCGGGGTATATGGGATAAGTAGGCCCGCACCCGACCAACATCGAAGCCAGCACGATGCCGGTCGCGGCCGCCACGGCGCGCCTCGTCACTGCGGTAATACAATAACGTTGTCGTCGGAACCGGAGTTGCATTGTGTCTTCCCCTGCT
The DNA here is from genome assembly GCA_046754105.1 of Candidatus Krumholzibacteriia bacterium. Classification (GTDB taxonomy): domain Bacteria; phylum Krumholzibacteriota; class Krumholzibacteriia; order WVZY01; family WVZY01; genus JAZGDW01. Next base: position 15,556 of record JBHHVD010000008.1, on the reverse strand, counting down.
GCTCAACAAGCCATCTTACCCTGGCCCCGCCCTCCTTTGCTATACCACGGTGTAGTCTTTGTACTTGTCCAGCAGGCGCCGCGGCTTCTTCAGCGCATCGCGGCGGAAAGGCTCGGCGAGCTCCTGGGTCACCATCAGTTCCAGTACCGTGCACCGTCCCGACGCGGTAGCGGCGCGCAGAGCGTCACCAACCTCGTCGGGATGATCGACGACCACACCGTCGGCACCCATGGCCCGGGCGATCCCCGCGAAGCTCGGGTTGATGAGGTCCGAAGCGACGCAACGGCCCCCGTAGTAGTCGAGTTGGTTTTTCTTCTCCGCTCCCCACTGCTGGTTGTTGAACACCACCGCCGTGACGGGGATGTTCTCGCGCACGCAGGTCATCACCTCGGCGAGGCTCATTCCCCACGCACCGTCGCCCACATAGGCCACCGACGGCCGGTCGGGTCTGGCTACCTTGGCCCCCATGGCGGTGGGAAATGCGTAACCGCAGTTTCCGAACGCCATGGCCGCGAACAGACTCCGCGGGGCTTCAAAACGGAGGTAACTGTTGCTGACCGCGCATACGTTGCCTATGTCGGTGGCGACCATAGCCTCGGCCGGCATCGCCCGCTCGAGTTCCCGCAACGCTCGCCTGGGTGGAATCGGCGAGCCTCCGGCCGAGGAGAGCTCGTTGAGTTCCTCCTCCCAGACGGCGCGCTGGGTCTCCAACTCGGCGAGGCGCCGGGACGCGTTTTCCAGACAGCGCGGTGGGCTCCCCATCGCCCGAAGTCCCGAGAGTAGCTCGGCGGCCGCCGCTTTGGCGTCGCCGTGCACGCCAACCGCTATTTCCTTCACCAGTCCCAGCACCCGGTGGTCGCAGTCGACTTGGATGACCTTGGCTTCGGCCGGCCAGTAATCGATTCCGTACTGGGGCAATGTGCCGAAGGGACCCAGGCGACTGCCCAGCGCGAGCACGACGTCGGCCTGAGCGATCACGCGCATCGCGGTCTTCGAACCCTGGTAACCCAGTGGTCCACACATCAGGGGGTGCGAGGCGGGAAAGACGTCGCTGTGCTGGTAGCAGGCGACCACGGGGGCTCGGAGGTACTCGGCAAGCGCGCGAGCCTCGCGGGTCCCCTCGGCCATGATCACGCCGCCTCCCATCAAGATCACGGGAAACTCGGCGGCGGAGAGTAGCTCGACGGCGGCCGCCAGACTCTCGGGCCCGCCGGCTCCTCTGTCTATCTTCTGGGCCGGAGCAATGGTGGTATCGATCTCGGCGAAAAACAGGTCTCGTGGAACGTTGATCTGCGCCGGACCGCGCTCGGCCATCGCGACGGTGAAGGCCCTATGGGTCAGCTCGGCGATGCGGTCGGCGCGGCCCACGTGGGTTTGGAACTTCGTGATCTTGGAGAAGATCGGAAGCTGATCGGTTTCCTGAAAGCCCCCGAGTCCCACCGTGGCCGTCCCGCCCTCGGGGGTGATGGCGACCACCGGCGAGTGCGCCCAGTAAGCCGCCGCGATGGCGGTCACGAAGTTGGTGATTCCCGGCCCGTTCTGTCCTACACACACGCCGTGGCGGTTGGTGGCCCGCGAGTAGCCGTCGGCCATGTGTGCGGCGTTCTGCTCGTGGGCGACCGAGACGAAACGTATCCCCGCGGGCTCGAAGAGATCGAGCGCGTCCATGTACGCCGACCCCACGATTCCGAAGACTTCGGTCACGCCCTCGGCGGCGAGTTGTTCGACGAAGGCCTCGGATGCTGTCATCTCTGCCATTGCGCTCTGCTCCTGCTGGGACTCCGGAATTTCTAGGTCATGTGGCTTTCAACCACAAAGCAGGTGGCGCGAGAGGGCCGCTCACCCGGTCTTGCGAAGAGGCTGATCGCCTGGTTCTGCGCCGGCTCGCGCGTGGGTGGCCAGCGGCCGTCCGGGAAGCATCACGAACTTCAGATCCGATACGCGCTGGACCAGGAGCGGCTCGAAATCGAGTTCGGCCAGGGCACGGCCCGCTTCGGTATCGCGACCAAAATTCAGCTCGTTGCGCGGGCTCCAGCGGTGGAGGCTCGTACGCCCAACCGTTATCACGCGGGTGAGGAGCTGCTTGAGCATGACCGGGGTGAGCACGCTGGAGGCGAGTTCGCGGGCCGCGGCCGGACCCAGCAGTCGTCGGATGCCGAGCGCGCGGATCAGCAGACACGCAGATCCCAGCCGCGCCGGCAGCGATTGCTCGAGTTCGAGAAACATAGCGACGACGGTCTTGCCGTCGCCGCCGATCGTCCGGTGGGTGATCCGGGTGTTGGGTTCGAGGCCCTCGCGTGGAGATCGTGAGCGATCGAAGTGAAGCGAGGCCCTGTATTTCGGAAACCCCCAGGCCTCGCGCCCGAGATCGATAGCCCTCTGGCTGTCGAGGAAGAGCCAGCGGGTGAAGGTCGCGCAGCGTGGATCGAATGCGGGGGCCAGCAGCGAGGCGCGGTTGCGAAACGCGAATACCGGAGGATCGGCCTCGAGGCTCACGGCAAAGGAGATTACCAGCTCGCGGTAAGGACCGACGTTGGTATCGTGGTAGACGTTGAGCCAGATCTGGGCGATCGCTCGATCGCGGGCCTCCGAATCCCGGCTCAGCACGGGACGGCAGTTCTCCTCGGCGAGCAGGGCCCGGGTGGGCCCGGCTTCGACCGTACCGTGGATTACGTAGGCCTCGGCGTCGTAGCAGTGATAGGGCAGGGCGACGCGATCTCCGGAGGGAAGCGTTGCCGTCGCGGCGTCCGGGTAGCGAGAGAAGAGTCGGTGCTCGCGGCCATTTCTAGCCATGGATGATCGTATGCTACCAAGGGCCGGCCTAGGTCAACCCCGCCGATCGAGACGTCCAGACCCCGGCGGTGCGGGTCGCGGTGGCGCTAAGGGAGAAAGCCGTAGATGATCGGGGCCGGAGGGTGATCAAGATGGTCAAAGGAAGCTGCCTCTGCGGGGGCGTACGGTTTGAACTCGACGGCGAGCTGGGGCCCATGGCCCACTGCCATTGCTCTATTTGTCGAAAGCATCACGGCGCGGCCTTCGGCACTTTCCTGGGCGTAGACAGCGCGAACTTTCGCTGGGTCGCGGGCGAGGACCTGGTGGCGTCCTACGAGTCGTCTCCGGGTAGCCACCGCGGGTTCTGTCGCAACTGCGGGTCATGTCTTCCCATCGTCAACCCCACCGCAGCGAAGCTCTTCGTTCCCGCGGGCGCTCTCGACGACGATCCCGGACAGCGTCCCGGGGCGCACATCTTTGTGGGTTCCAGGGCCAGCTGGGACGAGATTCAAGACGACCTCCCGCAGTTCGAGGCTTTCCCGCCGGGCTTCGGTCCCGAAACCGCCTAGGGGATTACGCGGCCGCCCCGCTGGCTTCAGTTGGACTGCCCGCGCGGGTTTCGACCCCGGGTGCGTGGCCGTGCGCCTAGCAGGTGGGAGGAGAACTTGCGCGCCGCGAGCATGTAGCGCTCCAGTTCTTTGTCGGATAGACCGGGGCTCTCGTTCTCCAGGGCCTTTCGAAACGCGTCGAGTTCGCGCTCGAGCAGGCGCTCGAGCAGTACGCTGTCGAGGTCACGATCCGGCACGCGGGCGATTATAGCGAAGCGCCGGGTCGTTGCCACGCGCTGCAGCGCCGCTATCCGAGTACCCCTCGTTCACGCAGGGCCGCGATCTCGGTCGCGCTGTGGCCGAGCTCGCCGAGTATATCTTCACTGTTCTGGCCCGCTTCTGGGGCCATCCAGCGGGCGGCCACCGGCGTTCGTTCGAAGTCCACCGGCGTGGCCGGCAGCAGCGTGGTGGCGGTGCCGTCGGGAACCTCGATGAAACCGCCGGCCGCGCGTACCTGGGGATCCGCGAGCACTTCGTCGAAGTTCTGCACAGGCGCCCACCAGAGCTCCTCCTGCTCATCGAAGATTGCGCCCCAGCGCTCGAGCGTCTTGGTGGCGAAGATCTCGTCGAGCATGGAGATGAGCTCGGCGGCGTTCGCGGCTCGACCCGCGGGATCGGCGAAACGCGGATCCTCGATCCACTCGGGCCGGCCTACCGCTCTCGCCAGCGATGGCCAGTGGCGCTGGCCTTCGAGGCCGACTATCCAGAACCACCTTCCCTCGCTGTCCTGGTAACTGTTGATGACTGGGTTGAACATGGTCTTGCGGTCACCCAGCTGCATCTGGATTCCGAAACGCATGCAGACGGAGAGGTCGAAGCTCAGCGTGTACAGACCCTGGCGCAGCAGCGATGTGCTGACGAGCTGCCCGCTGCCGGTCTTCTCTCGCGAGTAGAGCGCGGCCGAGACAGCCGCGGCCAATGACATTCCGGCACAGTGGTCTCCCATACCTCCCCGCTGGAAAGGTGGATTTCCCCCGGTCTGGGTGAGCGCGGCCGCGATACCGGAGCGCGCCCAAAAACTCGCGATGTCGTAGGCGGCGCGATCGGCTTCGGGGCCCTCGGTACCGTAACCCGTGATGAGGCCGTAGACGAGGCGCGGATGGCGGGCGAGCAGAGTCTGGGGATCGAGGCCCAGACGGGCCAGTCCGGCGGTTCGTGCGTTGCTGATGAAGACGTCGGCGTTGCCGATGAGCTCGAGGGCGATGGCTTTGCCCTCGTCGGTTCTAAGATCGAGGACGATGCTGCGCTTGCCGCGGTTGTCGTTCTCGAAAATCGGGTTGAAGGGCAAGTCGCTGCCGAGCATGCTCGCGAACAGGCGACAGGGATCACCGATGCCCGGGGGCTCGATCTTGATCACCTCGGCGCCCCAGTCAGCCAAGATCGCGCCGGTGGCCGGGGCCGCGACCCACAGACCCAGCTCGACTACCTTCACTCCGTCCATCGGTCCTGCCATGCCTTTCCTCCCGCGGGGTAGCGGCCACTTTCTTGCAGACGCGCTGAGCTCTGTCGACCAGGAGCCATCTCGGTGAAGGTCCAGCGGGTTGACCAAGCGCGGGGGGGGGTAGGTTAGCCGAGCAACCGTTCTTCGACGATCTTGCGAACCGCGGCTTGGCCGCAAGAGTCGGCGGGAAGCTCGGTGATCGGTGTTCCCAACAGATCGTGGGACGCGATAGCCTCGTCGTGGGGAATGAGGCCGAGGACTTCCACGCCGATCTTCTCCGCGGACTGGCTCAGCAACTGCTCGTCGCCCACAACACGGTTGAAGACCAGACCCATCTTCTTGCAGTCGATGACCTTTTCTTTGACCACCATGTCCTTGATGACCCCGGCGGTTTGAATGCCCCGCGAGGATGGGTCGCTGATGATCAGCAGGGTGTCCAGGTGGCGGGCGACCTGCCTGTTGATCTGCTCCAGACCGGCCTCGCCGTCGATGAGTATGGTATCGAAACTCTCGGCGAGCACCGATATCGCTCCTCTGAGCAAGCCGTTGACGGGACAGTAGCAACCCAGGGTCTCGGTGCGGCCCATTGCCAGTAGGGCAAAGTCGTCGGTTTCAGTCAGAGCCTCGAGAACCATGTAGTCGAGCTTGTCAGCAATGGCGGCTTTCGCGTCTTCGTTTCCCTTCTTCGCGGTGTTGATGATTTCCTCGCGCACCTGGCCCATGGTCCGATTGACGGTCACCCCGAGGGCGCTGAGCTGTCCCAGCGCTGGATCGGCATCGATCACCAACAGCTTTCCGGCTCTGCCGCTTTCCACGAGAGCGCGTACCATCAACGCCGTCACGACGGTTTTCCCGGTTCCCCCTTTTCCGCAAACGCTTACCAGGTTCGTTCCGTTGGACGCTCGTGTCGACATAACAATCTACTCCTCTGGGGAACCATCAGCGGTAAGCGGCTAATGGCCGCCGAGCGACGGCGTGGGTTTGACCGCCGCTTTTTTTGATTTTTTCTTGTGCCACGTGGAAACCACGTCACGGATGTCGTCGCACACCTCCTTGTCGTGGCAGGAACCGCAATCGAGGTCACAGTCGAGGTCGTAGCCCTTCGACTTCCAGTGTTCCTTGACCAGCTCACTACCGATCTCGACTACCTGCTGCCCAATTCGGTCGAGCACTTGCACGTCTTCCTTGGACGACGTTACAAATACTACCTCCATCGCTTCGACCTTGGGCAGGGTGGACTTGAAGATAGCCATCAGTGCTCTTCCGAGGGTCTCGAAGGAAAACCCACGTGCTCCTACTTCCTTGCTGACCCGGCTCCACATGTTCCGCGAAGAACTCTTGACCATGTAGCCTTCCAGTTGGTCGGCTATGTACTGTCCCTGGTGAAGCGACTGGTGGTCCTCGGCGCCGAGGTTCTTTCCTCCTATCAAGATTACCTGGCCGAAGGGCAAGCCGGTCCCGGCGGCCTCCTGGATGTCGGGACCGACGAGAGAGACGATTCCGTCCCTTACCAACGACGGCGTTGTCGTCCAGATCACGAAAGCGCAGGATCCCGCTACCGGGTTGCCGAGTTCGGCAAAGGTTTCCGAGCGAAAGATGATTCCGCGATTCGCCCCGGCCCCCACGCGGACGGGCAGCCCCTCTTGGAGCTTCGTTACCGAGTGTGGGCAGGCGAACTCCCTCGTCGGACGGCCCTTTGAGCGCATCTCGGTTACGTAGGCCGCGACCTTCCGCAGCTCCGCGTCAAAGCCCGCCATGAGCGTTACCGTCAAAAGCCGTGGCTACCATCGTAAAGAACCAGACGACGATCTATCTGCCCGTTCCATCAACCCAGCCCCATCGCCGTGAAGAACTGCGAAACCTTGTTTTTCACCTCGTCGACGGAGGTATAGCGCTGGTCGAAAAGATCGAGGCCGATGTGCAGGAACGGCACGCCTATGTCACGGCAGGTCTCTCGCATGATTCCCGCTGTCGCCGCGCCATCTTTGTGGCCCATGTGTCCAGGCCAGATTACGCAGTCGATCTTGTAGTCCCTTACGATGCGAACGATGTCCGAGGAGAAGTTCTCCGCGGTTCCGCGAGCCTGGCGGACCATCGGCACGTCCATCAGATTACGTTTGGCGAGATCGTGGAGGATGGTCTCCTCGCTCGAGGTATCGATCAGCGTGTAAGGAAAGTTGCTGAACATATCCATGACCAGGACGGCGCCCCACTCCTCCTCCAACCAAGGCATGAACTCGAAGATCCACCCGTAAGGCATGATGTCGAACCAGAGCAGTCGGATCCTTTCTTCGAGGCCGTCACGGGCACTCTTGCCCTCCCTCACGCGGTCCTCGCCGACTTCCACGAGCTGCCTGAACCAAGCGGTGCACTTGGGGTCGCCGGCGACGAAACACTGGCTGATGGCAAAGGCCTGTGCGCCCCCTATTTCCCAGCCGTGAGGGCAGGGCACTGCACGCCTAAGCTCGTTGTATTCCTGCCACAGGGAGTAGACCTTGTTCGACTCCTCGCATACCTCACGGAGCCGATCGAGGTCGAGCTTCCGCTGGGTGTGCTCCTCGAGAAAGGAGGCCATCTGCCGCAGCTCGTTGGCAAAGTAGTTGATCGCCCGCTCGTCGGAAGTATAGGGTGGATCGGGGCTGAACAGAGGAACATCTTTCCAGGCCCTGTTGTGTTGAAGGACCTGCTGAAGCATCGTTGTTCCATCGCAGGGCGACAGCAGGCCCACGATCGCCGTTGGTACCGGCATGAGACCCGACTCTATATAGTACATGGGCAGCCGGATGGCCGTACAGAGATCGGTTCCGAGGCCGAGTTCTTCTGCTCCCTGGAGGTCATCGAGGAGATAGGGGGCGGAGGCTCCGAGGAAGGGGGTTTCCATGATCATGAACCAGGGGAGGTCCATGGCGTTGAACAGTTCCGGAGCGGTGCAGTAGTAGGCGCCGATAAACGGTTTGTTGTTTGTTACACAGTCGACGATTTCCGTTTTCGAATCCAACAGTATCTTGATCAGCTTGGCCTGGAGTAGCATTTCCGGGGCCTCGATCTGGTCGACTGCCTCGTAGAGGAACGCGAACCAGTCGTGCTCTTGCTGGTAGCGCGCCAGAGATCTGGCTTTTGCCTCTGCCCTGTCCATTGCTACCTACCGATGGTTTCGAGGAAGGCCTGGATCCTGGTTCTAAGTTGTCCCGTACCGCTCGAGACGTACTCACGATCGATTTGTATGAAGGGGACGCCGGCTTCCTTAAAGTCGAGTTTGTTCATGTAGTGCTCGGCGCACCAGAAGTCGCAGAACATCATGCGTTCGCCAATGACTCCGTCGACCGAGAATTCCTTGATCATGTCCTTGAGAAATTTAGCCCTGCGCGGCTGGTCACCGTTCATCCTCGGGCAGGAGGGGCGCTCCTGGATATAGTACCGGGCCAGCGCCCAAATCGGGTCTTCTTCTTCCGCCTCGGCGTCGACCCACATCGTCCTGGTTCCGAAGCAGATCGAGTCGGTGACGACGAGCCCCCCCTGCTTTTCGATTACGTCGACGTATTCCGGATCGTCCAACTCGCTTCCGACGATCATCAGTCGTGCCCGGTAGTCGGGTTTGGTTTCGGAGAGTTCGAGTTCGTCGAGCAAGGTTTCGAGGAGTGGGTTGTAGCGCCCGGCGGGCATGGCGGTGCCAGCGACCATGACGGCAAGGGTTTGTGCCCCCGAGATGGGCGGGTTTTCGTGTTTTCGGAGCGCGTAGAGTCGACGCTGGAGCTGGCGCGTCGCGTTGTGAACTTTGATCGCCTTTCGAAGACGTTCGGTGGAGATCTGCACGTCGAAGTGTTGTTCGATGTTTCTTTTCAGTATGTTGATCTCTTCGTAGTACCACTCGACCTGGGCGTCCGTAACTTTCTTTGGGAGGCTCATGATCGTAAGGAAGGGAGTGTCGACGTTGCGTTTCCAGTTGTCGTAGATTCGGCGTAGGTGATCGCAACTGTTGATGCAGACGAGACCGTCGAGAAAGTCGTAGTCTCCCTGAAGCGCGAGGTTGAAGCAGTGACGTGGGAAACTGCAGTTGATGCTGCTGAAGAAGGCGTCGGATAGCTCGGTCCCGGTACTGCCGGTGCCTCGCATGCGGAAGGGGAGAATTCCGGCCGCCGTCAGCAGCTCGGTAGGAACGTGCGAGCAGAAGTAGCCCACCACCTTGCCTCCGCCGTCCTTCCACTGCTCAACCGCCGAATTGGAGATGCCCCCGGCTACTTGGAAAAATTCTCGTAACGCCTCTGATTCCAGATGGGTGTTCACAACCGCTCCGTTCGTTCGTCTTGCCGCGGAGTTCCAGCCGACTGTTGCAGCTTTTCCTTGGCGATGAGCGCGGCGCCAATGGCACCAGCGACCTGGGGATCCAGCGGCAGCGGCTTCACCTCGACGCCGAGCTTTTCTTGCAGGGCCTTGGCCAGTCCCGCGTTCTTCGAACACCCCCCGGTAAGTGCCAGGTCTTCGCAGAGGCCCACCCTGCGTATCATCGAGTAGACGCGATTGGCCACCGCGTTGTTGATTCCAGCGACGATGTTGGGCAGCTCGACGCCTTCGTTGATGAGCGTAATGACTTCCGACTCGGCGAACACGCTGCACTGACTGGTGATGGTCGCCGCGCTGGTGCCCTGGGCAGAGAGAGCCGAAATGCCGTCCAGGCCGCAGTCGAGAGTCCTGGCCATTGCCTCGAAGAATCTTCCCGTGCCGGCGGCACAGCGGTCGTTCATCACGAACTCGATGACCCTGCCACTCTCGTCGATGGATATGACCTTACAGTCCTGGCCGCCGATGTCGACGACGGTTCTTAGCGTAGGACTGAGCCAGTGCGCGCCACGGGCATGACAGGTGATTTCCGAGACGTTCTCGTTGGCGAAAGGTACCTTGAGACGCCCGTAGCCCGTGCCGATGACGTAACCGAGGTCATCGAGGGAGGACAGCCCGGCCATCTCGATGGCTTCGTTCATCGCCACACGCGCCGTCTCTTCGGGCCTGGTCGTTGAGGGGGTGATAAAATGGGAGACGATCGAGTCTTGGTTCAGTACAACGGCTTTGGCCGTGGCCGATCCGAGATCACAGCCGCCGACGAACATGCCAGCTCCTGGTATTTGTAGGTCTTTTCATAACGACCCGAGGCGGCATGCAGCGCGTAACGCTAGAAAATGTCGAACGAGATAAACGTTTCGACGACTACATTCTTGGGCGAATCACCGACCTAAGGCAAGGCCATCGACGGACGGGCTTGTTGAGAATTCCGCCGAGCGGCCTGGGCTGGTTTGATTATGGTCCTGCCGTTAAGCTAGAGCGTCGCGGCGTGGCAGCGCGGTTTAGGGAATATGGAGCAGTGAAGATTCAGCGACGAGAGTATTGGGGGCCGCCCGAGTTATCACGCGAGCCCCCGCCGGGTTTCGACTGAGGGAAGCATTGATCGCTTCGCCCTTGGCCGTGCTGGCCGCGACAGCGGCTACTATCGGGACCTTGCACACGCTCCTGGGCCCCGATCACTATCTCCCTTTCATCGCCATGGCGCGGGCGCGGCGCTGGTCCATCGCCAAGACGATCTACGTCACCCTTGCCTGTGGATCGGCCCACGTAGCGAGTTCCGTGGTGCTTGGCCTTGCCGGGATACTCGCCGGTTGGAGTGTGGGCAGCTTGAACCGCTTCGAGGGGACGAGGGGCGAGCTGGCCGCGTGGTTGTTGCTCGGTTTCGGTCTGGCCTACACGATCTGGGGCCTGAGGCGGGCGATCCGCAAGCAGCCACATACGCACTGGCATACCCACGTCGACGGCACCCGACACCGCCACGAGCATACCCACGACGGTGAGCACCTCCAGGTTCACAGCGACGAGTTCGCGCCGGACCTGGCCACGCCCGAGCGCAGCATCACCCCCTGGATGCTGTTTACCGTCTTTCTGTTCGGGCCCTGTGAACCTCTGATTCCCATACTGATGTACCCCGCGGCCGAAAGGAGCTGGGGGGGGTTGGTGATGATCACGGCGGTTTTTTCCGCCTGCACGCTTGCGACGATGCTCGCGACGGTGGTCACGGGTTACTACGGACTGTCGGCCGCGAGGCTCGGTCGCCTCGAGCGATACTCGCACGCGCTCGCTGGCTTGGCCCTGATGGCCTGTGGACTCGGGATGCGGCTCGGGGCCTGAGCGGCCTCAGGCGGGCTCGTCTGTGCTGGTCGCGGACGCGAAGCCCCGGAACACGGCGTCGAGACTGGCGTCGACCACCCGCTCACGCGGCTGCCAGGGGTATTCTGGAACGGTTATCAGACTGTGCGCCAGTCCGTGGAGCAGGCAGATCAGCGTTTGGGTGACCAGTGCGGGATCACCGCTCCGGAAATCCCCATCGGCCATGGCCTCTCGAACGAGGCTCTCGACGATGGAGAAGCGCCGGACCAGGTCGGCGCTCTCGACGAAGTAGCGCTCGAGGCTTTCCTCCACCGCGTCTTCGTTGAGGTAGATCACGCGGTAGTGATCCGGGTGCTCTAGCCAGTAGGCAACGAAACAACGGGCGAAGGCGCGCAGTTTTTCCGGTGCGCCGGCGGCGCGCTCGACCGCCGCCGTGCAGCGGCCCAGGACCTCGTCGAAGATGTCTCCCCAGATGTGCCTAAGCACCGCCCGTTTGTTGGCGAAGTACTGGTAGATGGTCATCGGGGCGCATCCGGCTCTGGCGGCGATGCGACGCATGGAAACGCTCTCGAAGCCCTCTTCGACGAAAAGCTCTCTCGCGGCCGCGACCAGGCGTCGTCGAAAGGCCTCCTCGTGCTCGCGGGTTCGTCTGGGGCGCCCGGCGGGGCGCTTGCCGCTCAGGCCTATGTCTTTGTTTTTCTGCAGCTTCCTGCCGTTCAAACAAACGGGTCTTGACTTTAACATACGCGTATAATAAATACTAGCCCATCGAGCGTTTTGGCATGGCGACGCTGGCCATGAGCGAGGTGCCAGAGGGATGTCCGTATGAAGACCACGGTTGCCGCTGTTTGCTCGCTCTGCGAAGCCAGTTGCGGAATCCTCGTTGATACCGATGGCGACCAAATCCTCAAGGTTCGGGGCGATCCCGAGGATCCGCTTAGCAAGGGGCACATCTGCCCAAAGGCCGTCGGCCTAAGAGACCTCCACGAGGACCCGGACCTCAAGCGACAGCCACTACGCAGGATCGGGGAGGTCTGGCACGAGGTTTCCTGGGACGAAGCCCTCGACGAAGTCGCTGAGCGGCTCTGCGGGCTGCGGCAACGACACGGTCATGACTCGGTGGCTGCCTACTTCGGAACTCCGACTCTACATAGCTACAGCGCCGTTCTCTCTTCGGTCGTCTTTTTGGAGGCCCTGGGTACGCGCAACTACTACACGTCCAATTCTGTCGACGCACTGCCACGCCTCTTGACCTCGTACTTGCTGTACGGATCGCAAGCGCTGTTGCCAGTTCCGGATCTCGATCGAGCGTCTTTCCTGCTGATTCTCGGTGCCAACCCGGTGGTCTCCAATGGCAGTGTGATGACCAGCCCAGGCTGCGAGCGTCGCCTCAAAGCCATAGGTGCCCGCGGCGGACGCATCGTCCTCATCGATCCGCGGCGCAGTGAAACCGCCGCGCTGGCGGACCGACACCACTTCATCAAGCCGGGTTCCGACGCCCTGCTGGTACTGGCCATGCTGCGTACGATCTTTGCACAGGGCCTTTTCCGCTCCGAGAAAGTCGCCGACTACCTCTACGGAATAGACCAATTGCGGGAATTGGTGGAGCCCTTCAAGCCCGAGGAGGTCAGCGGCGCGACGGGAATATCGGCCGGAACGATCGTCGGCCTGGCCCGTGATTTCGCCTCGGCGCCGACGGCTGTGTGCTACGGAAGAATGGGCACTTCGACCCAGGGCTTTGGGACCCTGGCGACCTGGGCGGTGGACTGTTTGAATATCGTCACCGGAAACCTTGACAGACCAGGTGGCGCGATGTTCTCCAACCCGGCCGTCGATCTTGCCGCGGTGGCGGCTCGACTCGGCCAGACCGGTAGCTTCGGTCGCTACAAGAGCCGCGTAAGCGGATTTCCTGAGTTCAGCGGCGAGCTGCCGGCGGCTGCACTGGCCGAGGAAATGGAAACCGAAGGAGAGGGACGGGTCCGCGCTCTGGTGACCCACGCGGGGAACCCGGTGCTTTCATTTCCGAACGGCGGACGTTTGGAAGCGGCCTTGCCCAAGCTCGATTTCATGGTAGCCATCGATGTTTACTTGAACGAAACCACCAGGCACGCTGACATCCTACTGCCGCCCACAGTGGGATTGGAACGCGAACACTACTCCATGGTTCAGTACGCGATGGCAGTGAGAAACACCGCTCGATACGGGGGCGCGGCGGTTTTGCCACGGGCCGACGCCCGTCACGATTGGCAGATACTGCTGGGGCTTGCCCGAAGAATTCTGGAGAGAGGCGGACCAGGGCCGCGCCTGTTCTCGACCCTGCTCAAGCGCGAATCGCTCTTTGATCCGCGCCGGGTGCTGAGCTTCGCGATGCGCTTTGGCCCCCACGGTCCGGGCTGGAAACCCTGGGCCTCGGGGCTGACGCTGAAAAAGCTTCGCGCCAATCCCGGTGGCGTGGACCTAGGCGCGCTCAGGTCGGCTTTGCCGGGTCTGCTCCAGACCTCTGATAGTCGCGTCCACCTAGTACCCGCCCAGATGCTGGCGGAGGTCGAGCGCATAAAAATGGACTTTCTCTGCGCCGATGCCGGTGCCGGGGAGGTCGCAGCCGAGGGTTCACTGCGACTGATCGGACGCAGAGATCTGCGGAGCGCGAATTCCTGGATGCATAACTGTGGCGTCCTCCAGGGTGGGAGAGATCGCTGTACGCTTCTGATCAACCCACAAGACGCGGGACGCCGGGGAATCGAGGACGGTCAGGTCGTCGAGATTCGCTCCTCGACCGCAGCTGTCGAGGCGGTGGTCACGCTGAGCTCCGAGATGATGGCCGGGGTGGTGAGCCTTCCCCATGGTTGGGGACACCACCGCGAGGGGACCGAGCTGGCCGTGGCGAGCAAGAAACCCGGCGTGAGTTTCAACGACATCTCCGATGACCGGCGCGTTGACCGGTTCTCGGGCTGCGCAGACTTCAACGGCATCCCGGTCGAGGTAACCGGACTGGCGCGGCAATAGACCGCCGGTTCGGGGAAGCGAAAGCGAGGGGAAAAACGATGGATGATCTTCAGACCCGAAGCTACTGGCTCAGCCTCGACGAATACAGACCCGAGCCACCGCTGAGCGAGGACATCACGGTAGACGTCGCCATGATTGGAGGCGGGTTCACCAGCCTATGGGCAGCCTACCTGATGCTCTCCGAAAACCCCGGCCTGCGCGTAGCCCTGCTCGAGGCCAGCGCGATCGGGTACGGTGCGTCGGGCCGTAACGGCGGCTTTGCGATGACCCTGGTGCACCGCACGCTCAGCCATCTCGCGGACTTCGTTGGCGACGAGGAAGCCAGGAAGATCTACCTGGCCGCCGAGCAGGCGGTGGAACACCTCAATGCCACGATAGAGAAAGAGTCGATCGCCTGCGACGTACAGGCCAACGGACTCCTCACCCTCTCCAACGGCGAGCCTCAGGACCGTATCATCGAAAACGAAGTGGCCACCGCTGAGCGCCTGGGTATGGGTTCGAAGATCCGATACCTGGACAAGGAGGCCGCACGTGAACGAATCCACTCGGATAAGATACGTTGCGGCTTTCGCGAAGAGGCCTGCACGCTCGTCAACCCTGCGCGACTCGCCCGCGGCCTCAAAAAGGTGGTCATGGACAAGGGGGCGATTGTCTATGAGGGCACTCCCGTGGGGTCCTGGGAGGAGCGTTCCGACCGCGTGCTGGTCCGCGTACCCGGTGCGACCGTTACCGCCGATCGCGTGCTCCTGGCCGGCAACGCGTACTCGACGGCCTGGAAGCCGACGCGCGGATCGATTCTTCCTTTCTACAGCTACATCTGCCTGACCCGTCCGCTCAGCGACGCCGAATGGCGCAGCGTGGGATGGGAAGGGCGCGAGGGCGCCGAGGACCGCCGCGTCGGGCTCCACTACTTCCGGCCTACCGTAGACGGGCGCATTCTCTGGGGCGGTCGCGACCCGGTGTTCCACCCCGACGGCCCAAAGGCCAGCTACGACCGCGACGAGCGCGTGTTTTCGAGGATGCGGGAGAGCTTCGAGTGGTTTTTCCCCCAGCTAGGCGAGGTCGCCTTCGAACACCGCTGGGGAGGTCCGGTGGGTGTGACCGGCAACTTCCTGCCTTGCGTAGGCTGGTTCGGCAGCGGCGTCCGGCGCGTGGCCTACGCGTACGGATACAACGGTCACGGCGTGGCGATCGCCAACCTTGCCGCCCACTCTGTCGCCGACATGTTCGCGGATCGCAAGAGCGAGTGGACCGATCTGTGGTTCGTTGGCAAGCCCCCGGTCGGTCTCGGACCGCGCTGGCTACGCGACCCTCTCGTCCGGGCGATGGTGAACGCGCAGATAAAGGCCGACGACGAAGAGCGTGAGATCAAGGACCCGCTGGTCGTGCGAGTCCTTAACCGGCTGACCGACGCCGATCTTCGCATCGGTTGATCGGGTGGACGTATCGGCTACCGGTTAGGCTTCGGCTCTATCACGTGTTCACGGCCGGGGCGCGCACCTCGTCTTCGAGCCGGTCGAAGAAAAAGAAAGGGGGTCAAATCGCGGCTTGCGACACCTCCCCTCGGTATCGCCGCGGC
>JBHHVD010000007.1:0-52063 GCA_046754105.1 Candidatus Krumholzibacteriia bacterium | reverse complement strand
ATTCCCACATACGATCGCTCCG
This sequence comes from Candidatus Krumholzibacteriia bacterium, assembly GCA_046754105.1. Classification (GTDB taxonomy): domain Bacteria; phylum Krumholzibacteriota; class Krumholzibacteriia; order WVZY01; family WVZY01; genus JAZGDW01. Next base: position 52,041 of record JBHHVD010000007.1, on the reverse strand, counting down.
AGGTTCTGCGCCGGGCGCTCCGGTCGGTGACGGCGCAAACGCGGGCGCCGGATGAAATCGTCGTCGTAGACGACGGCTCGACGGACGACACGCCCGAGTGGCTGCCGCGGGAGTTTCCGGGCGTGCGCTGCGTTCGACAGCCGCACCGAGGTGTGAGTGCCGCGCGCAACCGCGGGGTCGCAGAATCGAGCGGCGGTTGGGTCGCCTTCCTCGACTCGGATGACGAGTGGCAGCCGGTCAAGCTCGAACGCCAGCTGCAAGCGCTGCATGCCGATCCCGGCCACGCGCTCTGTCACACCAATGAAACCTGGGTCCGGCGCGGCCGCCGCGTGAACCCAAAGCGCCGCCACGCAAAGAGCGGCGGTTTCATCTTCAGGAACTGCCTGCCGCTGTGCGCCATTTCGCCGTCATCCGTACTCCTGCGGCGCGCTCTTTTCGAAGAGGTGGGAGGGTTCGATGAATCCCTGCCCGTGTGCGAGGATTACGACCTGTGGCTCCGTATCTGCTGCCGGTACCCCGTGCTCTTTGTCGACCAGCCGCTGGTCGTTAAGTACGGCGGGCACCCCGATCAGCTGTCCCGGGCGTACTGGGGGATGGACCGCTTTCGAATTCACGCGCTGGAAAAGATCGTGCGCTCTCGATTCCTGCGCGCCGGGGACCGGGAGGCGGCACTTCGGGTCCTCGTGGAAAAGATCGACGTGTACCTCGAAGGTGCGCGCAAGCGAGGGAAGCGGGAAGATATTCGCGCGTACGAAATCCTGCGGTCACGGTACCGTGAACAATGGAACGAGCAGAAATCCGCTTGAGGATCGACGTTTCGAAGTTTACTGCAATAGTGTCATCTTGAGGGTCTTCACGTAGCCGGGGGCCTGCAAGCGGTAGAAGTACACGCCGGAGGCTACGCGCCGGCCGCGGTCGTTCGTGCCGTCCCAGGTCACGGACTTCGGCCCCGCATCCATACTCCCGTTCACAAGCGATCTCACCCGCCGGCCGGCGACGTCGTAGATGCGGAGTGTCACCTGCCCGCCACCGGCGGCGACGTCGTACCGTATCGTCGTCGTCGGATTAAAGGGATTGGGCGCGTTCTGGTACAGCCTGGAATGCGTGGGGGTCGTGACGTCGCCGATGGCCGTCGCCGTGCCGGGGGAGGCCGGGTCGCTCTCGTTGCCCGCCCGGTCCACGGCGGTGACGCGGTAGTAGACGTTCCAGCCGTCGTGGTCGGGATCGACCCATTCCGTGCCGGGCGTGCTGCCCACCAGGCTCCCGGGTTCGACCGGCACGCCGGGGTCGGCCGAGCGATAGACGCGAAAGACGGAGACGTCTGGATCCCCCGAGGGGGCCCACGTCAGCCGGTTTCCTCCGCCCGTGTTGTACGCCACCTGGAATCCCTGCGGCGCGGCCGGCGCGAGGTTGTCGACCGAAAAGCCGCTGTCGGGAGGGCTTGCGAAGAAAACCGTCGGGGTCGTGGTGTGTGCCGATATGTAATAGACCGAGTACGGAATGGTTTGCGGAGCGTCACCGAACGTCGGTGCGAGAAAGACGTATTGATCCTGCTGCTGGCTGAAAACGGTCCCGACCACTTCCCACGCGGTAGTGCCGGCTGTGCGGGCGGTGACGCCGTTGGCACGCGTGGCGCCGGTCCCACCTGTGGCGGTGACGAGATAGTAGCGATTCTCGAGCCGGCACAAGCGCGAATTCTTGCCTTCCGGCGGATACAACATCAGTTCGGCGCCGCCCGGCAACGATACACGTTCCACCCGTGTCACGGGCTCGCCGTCGGCGAGCAGCCGCGCGGCGAGCGCGGCGTTGTCGATGCGCCGGTGAACGTTATACGCAAGAATGGGCAGGGACCCCTCATCGGCGAAGTCGTGGTCGGAGCGGGTGAAATAGACACGCACCCACCCGCCCTGGTCAGCCGGTACATCGACAATGGAATCGATTACGGCGAACTCGTAGAGCCATTGAATGTCCAGCCGCGTGCAAACCGGTGGCGGCGTGCTCGCGGACGAGTTGAGCGTCGATCGCCACACGATGTCGTTGCCGCCAGCCGCAAACATCTGCCACTCGGCACCGGGAACGAAGCCCTGCCAGTTGACTCCGCCGTCGGCGCTGAGTTCCCAGTCGATCGAGCCCACTTCCTGGGTCGTGAGCCGGGCCCGGCGCACTGCGGCATCGGTACCATCGACGACCAGGGATCGCGCCGCGTTGGCCGCCGCCGTCACGCGTCGTTCGGAAATCTTTGCGATCTGGAGGCCGGAGGCCCAGTCGGCTATGTAGGCGTATTCGCCGGCGACGACGACGCCATGGGCCTGGTCGGGCGTCATCACCGTTCCGGTGAGCGCCGGGTTGGCGGGGTCGGCGATATCGATTACGTGAAAGCCGCCGAGGCGGTCGCCCACGTAGGCATGATCGCCGGATACGGCGACGTCGAAGGCGGTGTACGGTGTGTCGGCCGCGGCCACGAGCGAGGGCTGCGCGGGATCGGAAATGTCGATGACCTGCAGGCCCGCCACCCAGTCGGCCACGTACGCACGGTCGCCCGAGACGACGACACCGAAGGCACTGCTCGGTGTCGAGTGAAACGCGGCCGGCGTCGGGTTGGTGGGATCGGAAATGTCGACGACGTGCAGACCCGGCGCAAACCCGCTGTCGGTCAGATAGGCGTAGTCACCCGAGACGACGACGTCGTAGGCGTAGTCGGCCGTGCTGTAGTTGCCCGCCCGCCGGGGGTTGGTGGGGTCGGTGATATCGATGACGTGCAGGCCGCCGGCCCAGACGGCGACGTAGGCGTAGTTGCCCGAGATGGCCACGTTATTGGCAAATGCGTAGAGCGCGATATCGGCGACCTCGACCGGCTGTGTGGGGTCGGTGATGTCGATCACCCGAAGCCCCCCGCCGCGGTCGCACACGTAGGCGTAGTCGCCGGAGACGGCCACGCCCTGCGCGAAGTCGGGGGTGTTGAACTGTCCGGCGAGGGTGGGGTTGATCGGGTCCGAGATATCGATGACCTTCAAGCCGACCGACCCCGAGGCGACGTAGGCATAGTCGCCCGAGACGGCCACCTCGGTGGCAAAGTTCCCCGTGCCGTAACTGCCGGCGATGGCGGGATCCGTGGGGGTGCCGATTTCTATAATCTGGAGGCCGGAGGCCCAGTCGGCTATGTAGGCGTATTCGCCGGCGACGACGACGCCATGGGCCTGGTCGGGCGTCATCACCGTTCCGGTGAGCGCCGGGTTGGCGGGGTCGGCGATATCGATTACGTGAAAGCCGCCGAGGCGGTCGCCCACGTAGGCATGATCGCCGGATACGGCGACGTCGAAGGCGGTGTACGGTGTGTCGGCCGCGGCCACGAGCGAGGGCTGCGCGGGATCGGAAATGTCGATGACCTGCAGGCCCGCCACCCAGTCGGCCACGTACGCACGGTCGCCCGAGACGACGACACCGAAGGCACTGCTCGGTGTCGAGTGAAACGCGGCCGGCGTCGGGTTGGTGGGATCGGAAATGTCGACGACGTGCAGACCCGGCGCAAACCCGCTGTCGGTCAGATAGGCGTAGTCACCCGAGACGACGACGTCGTAGGCGTAGTCGGCCGTGCTGTAGTTGCCCGCCCGCCGGGGGTTGGTGGGGTCGGTGATATCGATGACGTGCAGGCCGCCGGCCCAGACGGCGACGTAGGCGTAGTTGCCCGAGATGGCCACGTTATTGGCAAATGCGTAGAGCGCGATATCGGCGACCTCGACCGGCTGTGTGGGGTCGGTGATGTCGATCACCCGAAGCCCCCCGCCGCGGTCGCACACGTAGGCGTAGTCGCCGGAGACGGCCACGCCCTGCGCGAAGTCGGGGGTGTTGAACTGTCCGGCGAGGGTGGGGTTGATCGGGTCCGAGATATCGATGACCTTCAAGCCGACCGACCCCGAGGCGACGTAGGCATAGTCGCCCGAGACGGCCACCTCGGTGGCAAAGTTCCCCGTGCCGTAACTGCCGGCGGCGCCGATTCCGAAGGGCGGCAGCTCGAGCGCACCCGCGCCGGTCTTCCACAGTGCGGTCGTGCTGGCGGCGTCCTTGTACGTGGTTGTCGTGAAATCCTCGACATAGCGGTTCAACTCGCCGTGTGAGGGAGCGGCACTTAGAAGGGAGACCGCGGCGGCGGTCCACAATGCGGTGAGCGTCGAACGGTATTGCATGGCAGAAAGAAACAAAATTGAGCGACTAGACGGGCGATTATAACATGATTCGCAGCTTCAGTCCACCGCCGAATCGCGCCCCGCGCGCTGCGCACGCCCCCGAACGACGCATCGGGCGTGGGGAGGGCCCGGATCTCTCGCGATACGGGCGTGCCCGGGCGATAACCCCCACGCGCAGCTTTTTCTCGGTCACACTCCGGATCCGATGTAGAATCTCCGTATGGGCGACGGGACCCGCCACATCATGAAGGACTTCTGGGACGCCAAGGCGCGCGAAAACGCAATGTATTACATTTCTTCGTACCGGGCCTACGATGCCCAGGACCCCGACGAGTTCTGGAAATGGGGTGCAATCCTGGCCGGGCAATTGCTCGACGAATCGGGTATCCCGTTCGCCGGCGACGAGACCATGCTGGAAATCGGTTGTGGTATCGGCCGCATGACGGCCACGTTCGCCGGGCGTTTCGCCCAGGTTCACGGGATCGATGTCTCCGGCGAGATGATCCGGCAGGCGGCCTCGAACCTGGAGGGGTTCTCGAACGTGGCACTGCAAGTAGGAAATGGAAGCGACCTTTCGTGCTACGCGGACGGGTCGTTTGATTTCGTATTCTCCTATATCACGTTTCAGCATATCCCGGATGCCAACGTAACCCTCGCCTACATCCGCGAAGCGGGACGGGTCCTGAAAGCGGGCGGGCATTTCTATTTCCAGGTCAACAACATGGGTTCGACACCGCGCGGGCGCCTAAACCTGGGGGCGCGCATTCGATCGCTACTCGCGAGGCGGCCGAAGAATGCCGCCGCCGGTAGCGGGCCGCGGGATCTGGACCATCCCGCCTGGCAGGGGTCGCGGGTCACGTGGGAGCAGATAGGGCGCGCGTGTGACGCGGGGGCCCTCGACATCCTGTCCGACCGCGGCAGGGGGACCCAATACCTTTGGGTCAAAGCGGTTAAACGCCTCTAGCGGCCGCCGACCCGCGGCCCCGGCGTGCGCAGGTCACCGCCCCCCGGGCCGGCGTCACGCCGGCCTCCCGAAACACCGCCGAACGCGCTTTCCCACGCACGCCGATTCATGTATAATACATTCCTTCCAGTGCACGGACGATGCCATCGCCCGGGGACCTATCGCCCGTACCGATTTCGAGCCGACCCGGTACGCACTCCTCACTCTGCCGATGATGGCACGCTGACCCCAATCGCCGGGGCCACCCGGAGAGGAGTGATCCATATGAAGCTCATTGCTGCGCTTTTTCTCGCGGCCGTGCTGTGCCTGCTGGCCGTTCCCCAGGCTCATGCCACGTTTCACCTGATGCAGATCGAACAGGTCGTCGGCGGCGTCGATGGTGACAACACCATACAGGCGATCCAGCTGCGGATGCGGTCGCCTTTCCAGAATATTGTCAGCGCCTCGCGCATCGTCGTGTGGGACGCGGCGGGGAACAATCCCGTCGTCGTCAGCACACCCGCGGCGAACGTACCCAACCACGGTGTCGGTGTGCGGGTGTTGATCGCCAGCGCGAATTTCGTCGCCCGGACCACGCCGCCCGCCGCTAGCGACTTCACAATGAACGCCCTGATACCGGTGTCCTATCTCGCCGCGGGCAGCATGACGTTCGAGAACAGTCTCGGTACCGTCATCTACTGGCGCCTCAGCTGGGGCGGAGCGGGGTATACCGGGTCCAACCTCGGGTCGATCACGAACGATGCCAACGGTAATTTCGGACCGCCCTTCGGCGGCGCGCTGCCGTCGGCGGATACCCGGGCCCTGCGGTTCCTCGGCCCGGCGAACGCGGCGAGCACAACGAACCTCGCCGACTACGCGCTGACCGCCGGAGACGCCGTCTTCGTCAACAACGCCGGCCAGTCGTTCACGGTGGAGACGGTTCCGACGGGGTTCGAGCCGCTGACACTCGGTACGCCGCTCCTGCAGAACTTTCCAAACCCCTTCAACCCGTCGACCGAGATCGCCTTCAACATGGCGGGGGCGGGTCACGCGGTCTTGCGGATCTACGACGCGAGCGGGCGGCTGGTAACCACGCTGGTAAACGGGGACGTGCCCGCCGGGCGCACCCGGGTCGCTTGGCACGGGCGGGACTCCCGTGGCAACGCCATGGCGACGGGCCTGTACTTCTACCGTCTCGAGACCGGTGGTGACGTGCACACGAAAAAAATGGTGTTGTTGAAATGACGACCGCCGGCAACCACCGGCAGCGAAGGCGCAGGCCGGCTGCAGGCGACCGTTAGATGACCCGGTCGTTGCCGCCGTCGATCGGGACCTGTGCGCCCGTGGTTTTCGAGAAGGCTGGACCCGCCATGTCACAGGCGAGTCGTGCCACGTCCCGTGAGGTGACGTCGACCCGCAGCAGGTTGTTGGTCTTGTATTCCTCGACACTCATACCGTAGCGCTTCGCGCGCTCGGCGAGCACCTCGTCGGTCCAGATGGCGGTGTCGAAGACGTTGTTGGGGTGGATCATGTTGACGCGGATGCCCAGCGGGGCCAGCTCGAGGGCGGCCACGCGGCCGAGTTGGGTAAGTCCCGCCTTGGCGACGGAGTAGGCGGACGCCCCCGGACCGGGGGCGGCGACGTTCTTGGAGCCGATAACGACGACGGCCGGGTCGATACCCGTCTCGAGGTAAGGTACCGCGGTCTTCAGGAGCGTCTGGTGGCTCGAGAGGTTGATCGCGAGGCTGCGTTCCCAAGTCTCGGGGCTCATGTCCGCGATGCTCTCGCTGGCGGGAAATATGCCGGCGTTGCTGACCACGATATCCAGCCCGCCGAAGGTTCCGACGGCATCGGCAACGGCTCCGGCGACCGCTCCGTCGTCGGTGACGTCGCAAACAACCCCCAGAATTCCCGGATCGTCGAACGTGGCGGTGACGCCGGGGTCGATGTCCAGCGCCGCGACCGCCGCGCCACCGGCGCGGAACATCTCCACGCACGCACGGCCGATACCGCTCGCCCCCCCGGTCACCAGGACGACCTTGCCGGCGAACGCGCCCGGGTCGTCGCGGCCGGAGAGCTTTTTCTGCTCCAGTTCCCAGTACTCGACTTCGAAGATGTCCCGCTCGGGCAGTGCCTTCCAGCCGCCGAGGGCCTCCGCGCGGCGAATGGCCCGCGTCGTGTGCAAGGCGATGCCGGTCACCGCGGCCACGTCACCGGTCGTGCGTCCGAACGCCACGATTCCGTGTCCCGGCCACACCGCCCAGCGCGGCGCGGCGTCGAGCATGGTCAGCCGCCCGTCCCGGTGCCGTTCGAAGTATTTCTTGTAGTCTCTTGCATAACGGGCCACGTCATCGGCCGGCCGTTGATCGATCACCAGCGGTACCCGTTTCGCCCGGATCACGTGGTTGGGTGTCAAGGGGCCGCGCGTGGCAATCGAGGCGACGTTTTTCAGGTTGGAAAAGGCCACGGATTCCCGGCTTGTATCCAGGCGGGCGATCATCGCCCCGCCGCGCACCTTCGACACGGCGCCCCGCACTCGCGCCAGTTCGAGCAAGGTCTCCGCATCCGCACGGCCCTCGCCGCGTCCACCGCCGGTCTCGCCGCGCTCTGGGCTCCCCGGCCCGGCGCCGGTGCCGCCGTCGGGTTCACCGCCGCCGCCCGAACCGGTGCCCCACCCGGCGCCGTAACGGGCGAGATACGATTCCGCATCCGAGGCGATCCCAATCATGCGCTCGTAACTCGTCCGCGCGTCGTCTGCGAAAGTGAAGACGCCGTGGCTCTGCAGCACCATGCCCTCGAGCGACTGCCAGTCGATATCCCGCGTCATTTCGTAGACCTTGCGGGCGAGCCGGAACCCCGGCATGACGTAGGGGACGACGAGTACGCGCTCGCCGAAGAGTTCGCGAATCCTCGCTTCGCCCTTGGGGGTGTTGGAAATGGTGACGACGGCGTCGGCGTGCGTGTGATCGACGTACGTCAACGGTATGAGTGCATGGAGGATGGCCTCGAGCGACGGGTCGGGCGCATCGGGATCGGCCATGGCGGCGCGCTGCGCGCGAACGAGATCCGCGTCGCTGAGCGCGTCGAGCTCCGCCATGCGCAGCAGCACGTCGAGGCGCACGGGCGCGAAACCAGCCGCCGAGATGGTCTGGAGGTCCCGGCCGCTGGCCTTGATATAGAGGACCTTCTCGCGTTCCCCGAAGAGGTTGGCCGCTTCGGTCTTGACCGACGTGTTACCGCCGCCGTCGAGTACCAGGGACGGCTCGCCGCCCAGGAGCCGCGAGGTGTAGACGCGAAGGCGCAGGGGATCGTCCCCGCACGCCCGAGCGTCGCCATCAGTCCATAGACTTTTCATAATTGCGTCCCCGGGCTCGCCGATCCGTACGGCGAGGTCCCGGAGGCGCCATTATAAACCCAAACGGGAAATTAGGCCAGCGGCGGCAGCGGGGCGGTCGCGGCGCCTTCGACACCGGGGGCGGTGTGAGGTGCCGGCGGGAGAAATTCTCGACCGGCGGCGGAGTCCATGCGCTATAATCAAACCGATGCACAGGTCCGCCGGGTACACCGGCTCTCGGCGGCCGCTCGCCGGATCGATAACCCCGCCGGATGCCCATTGCCATGAGTCTGCGATTACGATTGATACTCACCTTTCTCGCCGTGGTGTTTCTCCTCGGAGTGGGAAACCTCGTTACGTTCTACATCAATCGCGGCATCCAGCGCGACGTCTCCAGTCTCAGCCGATCCTCGGCGGTCGACCTGGCGGAGGACGTGCCGAGCGGCCACGCGCTGGAAATCGAGGGAGACTGGCGTGAGCAGTTGGGAGGGTTTGTCGCCGAGGACATCGAGAAGCTCCCCACCTCGAGGAGACCGAAGCTGCGGGGTGAGATCCAGGTCGTGGACCACGGCACGGGTGTCATCACCCTGTACGGCGTGCCGGTTGCCGTCACCGACAAGACCGTCTTTCTCGACGAACCCGCGGGCGGCCGACCGCGCCTGTGGGCGGGCCGGCGCGTCGAGGTGAGCTGCAATGTCGATTCGATCGGGCGGTGGACGGCCAGGAAAATCAAGACACAGGGTGTCAAGAGAAGCGACAAGGTCAAAGGTGTTATCACGCGTGCGGCGATCGACGGTACGCCGCCCGACACGCTGGAGCTGTCCGGGCTCACCATACTGCTGGTGGGCGGCACCGAGGGGAGCAATCCCCGCAGCCATCTCAACCGGTTGGAAAAAGCGATTCAGATGATGCTCGCCATCCAGACCTGCCGTACCGCCGCGCGCGATCTTCTCCGGGAGATGAACCGGGAGCGGCGGCATTCGCGAGAAGGCGACACGGAGGCGGCGGAAAAGGCGCGGACGCTGGCAAGCGACGCCGCCCTGGAGTTGAGGCAGGGGCACGACGATTTCGCGCATTATCTGCAGGAGAGCCGCCTCTCCGCGCGGGAGGCGGTCCGTCTGGCGGGCGAAGAGGGCGCAGACGATGTGATCGCAAATGAAAATACCGAGGTAGCCCTGTGGCTCGATCCGCTGTCCCGCGCCGAGGTCACGCTGGAGAGCAACGTGGCGAGGCTGCTGGAGTTGGCAAACACGGACCTGGACGGCGCACACAGATTTCTCCAGGAGGTCCTGGATCCCGAGATTCAGAACGAAGTACTGCCGCTGGTGCACGCGTACCAGTTCGACGCGGAGGAGTCGCTTTCCAAGGAGGTCCAGGCCATTTCCGCCCGTGCGGGCACGACGACGCGCCTGGGGATCATCGCGAACCTGGCGGCGCTCGTGGCGGCGCTGCTGCTCGGCCTCGCCGTCTCCCGCTACATTTCGAGACCCATACTGGCGCTCAAGGCGGCGGCGCTTCGGATCGGGCACGGGCATCTGGACACACGCGTTGACGTCCATACCAAAGACGAGCTCGGCGTCCTGGCCGCCACCTTCAACCAGATGGCCGAAGACCTGGCCGAGACCACCGTCTCACGCAGCAATCTGGCCAACGTGCTGGACTCGATGGCCGGGGCCCTCATCATCCTCAGTCCGGCCGGCGAGATCATGAGCGTCAACCAGGCGGTACGCACGCTGCTGGGCTACGAAAAGGGGGACCTCCTCGGCCAGCCGTTCACGCTCGTGTGCCCGCCCGCGGGGAAGGAGCGCGAAGAGCTCGTGGCCACCGACGAGCGGGGAATGGTGGTGAACGAGGAAAAGGAGTTCCGCGCCAAGGACGGCGCGTCCATTCCCGTTTCGTTCTCCGGGGCGGCGCTGCGCAGCGAGGGCGGTCCGGTCCAGGGATACGTCTGCGTCGCCCAGGATCTCACCGAGCGCAAACGCATCGAGGAACAGATCCGGCAATCGCTCTCGGAGAAGGAGCTGTTGCTGCACGAGCTGCACCACCGGGTAAAGAACAACCTGCAGGTCATATCGAGCCTTCTCGACCTCCAGTCGAGTTTTATCGATGATCCGAAAACGCTGGAGAACTTCAGGGAAAGCCAGAGCCGTATCCGGTCGATGGCGCTGATACACGAACAGCTCTACCACACGACCGAGCTGGACGAGATCGATTTCAAGACGTATCTGGAACGCCTCACCGCCCACCTGTTCGACTCGTTCGGAGTCCGCACCGACGTGATCGCGCTGCGCCTGGACGTGGAAGATCTCGGCCTCAACCTCGACCAGGCGGTCGCGTGCGGCCTGATCGTGAACGAACTGGTGACAAATGCTCTCAAGCACGCGTTTCCCAAGAACACGGCGGGCGAGATCGTGATCGGTTACCGGCGAGGAGAGGACGGAGGCCGTGTGTTGAGCGTTTGCGACGACGGCCGCGGCATCGACGAACAGTACGACCCCGATCAATCCGACTCGTTGGGCATGAGCCTCGTGGAGACGCTGGTCAAACAGCTGCGCGGCCGGCTGACGTTCAGCCACGACGGGGGCACCCAGTGCCGCATCGAGTTTTCGTCGGGTACCGTGGGGCAGGGAGCCGTAACATGATGAGTGGCAAGAAAATCCTCGTCGTGGAAGACGAGAGCATCGTTCAGCTGCACTTGAGGAAGATCCTCACCGAACTGGGTTACGAGGTGTCCGGAGTGGCGACCAACGCCGCCGATGCGCTCGAGACGGCGGCGGATGCGCCCCCCGACCTGGTGCTGATGGATATCCGGCTGCAGGGCGAGCGGGATGGCATCGACACCGCCCGCGAACTCAAGAAGCGGCACGGGGTCTCGGTGGTGTTTCTGACCGCGCACGCCGACAAGGAGACGGTCGCGCGCACGCAGGAGGTGGGCGCGGTCGGTTACATCGTCAAACCGTTCAACCAGGAGGAGGTCCGCGCGGTGCTCATGACGGCGTTCGGCATCCTGCGGGAAATCGGCACCCGGCGCTCGGGGATGGACCCGCGCGATCTGGAGGAACTGCGTCGAATGGTGAAGAAGGAGAACCGCTTTCACGACTTGATCGGCGCTGACCCGTCGATGCGCGACGTCTTCGAGAAGATCCAGGAGTTCTCGCAGGTCGACTGGACGGTGCTGGTGGAAGGAGAGACGGGTACGGGCAAGGAACTGGTCTCGCGCGCGATTCACACGGCGAGCCCTCGTTGTAAGGCGCCGTTCATCGCCGTCAACTGCGCGGCCCTTACGGAAACGCTCCTGTCGAGCCAGCTCTTCGGGCACAAGAAGGGCGCCTTCACGAGTGCGGTGACCGACCAGAAGGGGTTGTTCGAGGCGGCCGACGGCGGCACGTTGTTTCTCGACGAGATCGGTGACATCACCCGCGCCGTGCAGAACTCGCTGCTTCGCGTGCTCGAAGACCGCGAGGTAACGCGTCTCGGCGAGTCGCGGCCACGCAAGGTGGACGTGCGCTTGATCACGGCCACGCAGCGCGACCTCGCCGAAGAGGTGAGCAACGAGCGTTTCCGCGCCGACCTGCTGTTCCGTATCCGCGTGGCGAGGATCGGGCTGCCCCCGCTGCGGCAGCGGGGTGCCGACGTCTCGCTGCTGGCCCACTGGTTCCTGTCCCGGGCGAGCGAGGACGCCGGCAAGGTTGCCTCGAGCTTCAGCGACGCGGCCATGGCTCTGCTGACGGGGTACGCGTGGCCGGGCAACGTGCGCGAGCTAAAGAGCGCCGTCGAGCACGCCGTTCTCTCCAGCAGGCAGCGGGTAGTGCAGGTCGACGACCTGCCGCCGGAGCTGACCGGGTCGTCGCCGATGGCACCCGCCGTCCACCGCGACGAGCGCGAGCGCGTTCTGGCCGCGCTGATCGAGGCCGGGGGCAACCGTACCCAGGCCGCCCGCCTGCTGGGCATCAGCCGCGCCACCCTCTACCGCCGCATCACGGAGCTGGGTATCTCCGACGAGCCGCCGGTGTCTCAGTGAGACAATCTCGAGACAGGCGTGAGACGGCCCGCTGTCTCAGCGGCCGCGCGCTCGACCGTCGTAACCGCATATAACTTGCTGTATTATAATAGATTGCCGATTCTTGCGAAGGCTGGCCCGCCGTTTGCCTTATAACGCTCCGTTATCGCGCGACCGTCAGGGGAAGCGCTCGCCACTCCGGGGCCTTCCGGAGCGTTCCCGACCGACTCACAGGATCGTCTGACATGAACGACCAACGCATTCTGATCGTAGAGGACGAGACGATCGTCCAGCTCCATCTCAAGAAGATGGTCAAGGAGCTGGGCTATTCGGTCGTGGGCACGGCCACGACGGCCGACGAAGCCCTCGAATGCGCGGCCGAGAACCGTCCGGACCTGGTGCTGATGGACATCCATTTGCCGGGGGGGCGCGACGGCATCCATGCGGCCCGGGAACTTCGCGATCTATACGGCCTGGCGGTGGTGTTCCTGACCGCCTACGCCGACCAGGACACCGTCGAGCGCACGCAGCAGGTAGGCGCGGCCGGCTACGTCGTCAAACCGTTCAGCCAGCCCGACCTCAGGGCCGCCCTCGCCACCGCCTTTACCGGACACCGCACGCTCCAGCGCGCGCAGGCCAATGAACGCTCGTTTTCCACCATCCTCGAGAGCATGGGCGAGGCGATCGTGGTTACGGACACCCGCGGTGTGATCACCTTCATAAACCCTCGGGCCGCTGCGCTCACCGGCTGGAGCCAGGAGGAGGCGGCGAACCGGAAGATCGAAGACGTCATGCACGTCGCCGAGGGGGGAGAAGTTTTCTGGCGGTCGCTGGCCCGGGCGTTGGAGTCGGAACGAACCGTACCGCTGACCGAAGTCGACGTCGAGTGCCGGTCCGGTGCCCGGCGTTCCGTCGAGGCGGAGTTCGAGCCGCTCGTGGACGAGGACGGCACGCGGCGGGGTCTGGTGATAGTGCTGCGCGATGTCGATGGCGGAGCCGGCCCGGAGCCGGACGCCGGCCCGCACGAGCTGCGGAACTTCGGCGCCGGGACCCGCATGCTCATCTACTCGCACGATACGTTCGGTCTGGGGCATCTGCAACGCTGCCTCAACGTATCGCGAGCGCTGTTATCGAGGTTCGAGGGGCTTTCCATTCTCCTGGTCACCGGTTCGCCGGCGGTGCATCGCTACAACCTGCCACCCGGGCTCGACTACGTAAAACTGCCGGCCGTTCGCAAGGTGGCCTCCGAGAAATACGAGGCGCGCTCGCTGCGAATGTCGTATGACGGAATACTAAAACTGCGCCGGAACCTGCTCCTGCGGACGGTGAGGGACTACAACCCGAACGTGCTCCTCGTCGATCACGCGCCCACCGGCATGAAGGGGGAAATGCTGCCCGCCCTCGAGTGGCTCAAGCGAAACACGTCCTGTGTCAAGCTCATGGGTTTGCGGGATGTTATCGACGATCCCGCGACCGTGCGCGAAACATGGCTGGCCCGCGACGTATACCAGGTACTGGACCACCTCTACGATCACATCCTGGTCTACGGCTCCGCTGACCTGTTCAACCCGGTCGAATCCTACGGATTCACGCCCGCCCTCGAAGCGAAAACAACGTTTTGCAATTACGTGCAGGAGTTCCAACCCGTGGATCCGAAACCGGAGCCGGCGGTTGAAAGCGCCAGGCCCATGGTCGTCGTTACGATCGGTGGGGGAGACGGCGCCGGTGAGGTCGTCATTGGTTCGTACCTCGAGATGCTGCGGAGTTTCCAGTCGCAAGTGGGTTTTGAGAGCGTCATACTGACCGGCCCCTTCCTGTCGCCGAGTCTGGCCCGCCGGTTTCGAGAGGAATGCGAGGGGCTGCCCGCCACCCTCCACGAGTTTGTCTCCTCGTCGAGCCCCTTCCTGCGCCGCGCCGACCTGGTGGTATCCACCGGCGGCTACAACACGATTACGCAGACGCTGCGCTGGGCACCGCGCGGCCTCGTAATTCCGCGCATGATGCACCGCAGGGAGCAGTACATTCGCGCCGCGAAACTGGCGGAGCTCGGTTTGATTACACTGCTGCATCCCGATGACGTCACGCCGGAACGCCTCCACACGACGGTGAGTTCACTCCTGGCCAGTCCCGATCAGCCGCTCGCCGCGGGACGCAAGCGGCGGGTGATTCAATTCGACGGGACGGAGAAGCTCGGTGATTTTTGCAGCACACTGCTCGTTTCTTGTTTGCCGACACCGGAGGCCGTCAATGACTGATCGTGCTCCCGCGCTCAAGATGGGCTATGTCGTCAAGATGTTCCCGCGCCTCTCGGAGACCTTCATCCTCAACGAGATCCTCGAACTCGAGCGTCGCGGCGTGGAAGTCGTGATCTTCTCGATAAAGAAACCCAACGAGGGACGATTTCATCCGCAGGTGTCCGATTTGAAAGCCAGGGTGCTCTACCTCGAAGATCTGGATACGAAGAAGTGGCCTCAATGGATCGGCGCGGAGTGGCCGGTGGTGTCGGAGTATGCCGCCAATCTATGGGGCGCCGTCGGCGAAGCGATGGCAGAGGAAGACCCCGGCCGCGTCGAGCAGATCTGGTGGGGAGCGTGGGTGGCATCGCAGGCACGAAAACTCGGCCTGGCGAGGCTGCACGCTCATTTCGCCAGCATGCCGAGCACGGTTGCCTATTTTGCCCACCGGGTAACGGGCATACCGTTCAGCTTCACCGCCCATGCGAAGGATATTTTCGTCTACACGAGGAACGAGCACTACCTGCGGGAGAAGCTGGCGGCGGCCAGCTTCGTGGTGACGGTCACGAGTTTCAACAAACGATACCTGGTCGAATACGCCCCTGAGGTCGATGCGGACAAGATCAAGGTGATTCACAACGGCATCGACCTGAAACGTTTCAAGTCAGACGGCGCAGCACGCCGCGAGCCGGAGCTGATTCTCGGCGTCGGCCGTCTGGTTCCCAAGAAGGGCTTCGGCGATCTGCTCGACGCCTGTGCCATCTTGAAGAAACAGGGCGTGCCGTACCGGTGCTTGATCGTGGGGGGCGGAGTGGATGCGGAGGCGCTGGAAGAAAAACGCCGGAAGCTCCGTCTGGACGAAGTGACGTTCACCGGGCCCCGGACCGTCGACGAGGTACGGCAGCTCATGCGCGTGGCCACGGTGTTTTGTCTGCCGTGCACGGTGGCGGAGGACAAGAACGTCGACGCCCTGCCGACCGTGCTGCTCGAAGCGCTGGCGTGCGGACTTCCCGCGGTGTCGACCACGATATCCGGCGTGCCGGAGATCGTGGAAACCGGGGTCGACGGACTGCTGGTCGAGCCCGACCGACCGGCGGCGCTCGCCGAAGAGATCGAAAGGCTGCTCTCCTCGCCCGATCTTCGCGCCCGCCTCTCGAAGGCGGGCCGCAAGAAGGCGGTGGACAAGTTTGATTTGCAGAAAAACGTCAAGTCCCTGGTGGATCTGTACCTGGCGGATACCGCGGGTGTCGGCGCGGCGGATGCGGGCGATCCGCGATTCGGCGCGGGTGCCGGTGGCGCGGCCCATTCCCGCGTCCTGTACGTGTGCGCAGACCGCGGCATTCCCTTCGGCGGTACGAAGGGCAGCTCGATCCACGTGCGCGAGTTCCTCGAGGCGCTGCAGTCGGCCGACCTGAGCCCGACCGTGGTGGCCGCGAGACGAGACGCGAACCGTACCTACACGCCGGCCTATCCGGTCCATACGCTGCCGCGCCATTCGTCGACGTTCTTCGACCGGGCCGGTGAGGCGGGCTGGAGCGGCCGCTCCATCGTCGAAGCAGAAGAATTCGACCGCAACCGCATGCTGGAAGAAGTGCTGGCCGACCTCCACCGGCGCGAGCCGTTCGACTTTGTATACGAGCGCTACTCACTCTTCGGGACGGCCGGGCGCACGTTTTCGCAGAAGGCGGGGCTGCCGTTCGTGCTGGAAGTGAACGCGCCGCTCGTGCTCGAAGCCGCGCAATACCGTGACCTGGCGAACGTGGAACTGGCCCAGGCGGTCGAGGAATTCTTGTTCTCGACGTCGGATCACATTACTGCGGTGTCGGAACCGCTCAAGGACTACATCCTCAACCGGGCCCCCGGGGCGGACGTGACGGTGATTCCAAACGCCGTAAACCTCGACCGGTTCAACGCCCACGTCTCGGACGACAGCTGGCGCTCGCGTTTGACGAAACTTCCCGATACGGACTTCGTCATCGGATTCGTCGGCAGCATCCGGCCGTGGCACGGCGTGGAGTTATTGATCGACGTGCTCGGAGAGTTGACGGCGACGGACGATCGTTTCAGCCTGTGCCTGGTAGGAAACGCCGGCGCGCGGGAGAAGGAGCTTGTCGAACGGTGTGAAGCGATGGGGTTGCACGGCAAGGTAACATTCACCGGAGCGGTGGCTCCCGAGGAGATCCCGAACGTCATGCGGGGTGTAGACGTTCTGGTGGCTCCGTATCCGGAACTGCGGGACTTCTATTTCTCACCGTTGAAAGTGTACGAGTACATGGCCGCCGGCAAGCCGATCGTGGCCTCGGCCATCGGCCAGATAACGGACATCCTGACACACGAGAAGTCGGCGTTGCTCGTGCCTGCCGGCGACACCCGTTCGCTGGCGGCTGCGCTGCGGCGGATCGGTAACGACCCGGTGCTTTGTAAGAAGCTGGGAGAAAAAGCGCTCTCGGAGGTAACCCGCAAGCACTCCTGGCGCCAGCGAATCGAAACCGTAACTCGGATTCTTGAAAAACTGGATCGCAAGATCCGCAGCACGGACAAGATCGGTCATGCGGATACGATATAGACTGCCCAAAATAGATTTTGCTTCGCTGCGACGCATTTTTTCGCACTTTGGTCCGCAGCTGCGTCCGCACCGGGTACGTCTGGCATTGAGCGTTCTGTCCGTGCTGGGTGTTTCTCTGATGACCCTGCTCCGGCCGTGGCCGCTGAAAATGGTATTCGACTACATCCTGCTGCCGGGCAGGGGATCCTCGCAGACGGGGCCGCTGTCGCGACTGGCTGGGTGGGACCCGATGACCATACTGGCGGTGGCCGCGGGCTCGGTGCTCGCCCTGGCCGTGATAAAGGGCCTCTTGACGTACAGCCACAGCGTGCTTTCCAAGATCGTCGGCCACCGGCTGGTGGCCGACGTACGCCTGCGGCTCTTCTCGCACGTGCAACGGCTGCCGCAGTCGTATCACGACTACCGGGAGACGGGCGAGTTGATGACGCGAATGACGGGTGACATCACGCTCCTGCAGGATTTGCTCGTGTCGACCATTATCACCCTGGGCAGCCACGTGGTCTTGATCGCGGGAATGCTGGCCGTGATGTTCTGGCTGGATTGGCAGCTGGGTCTCGTCGCGCTCCTCGTGCTGCCGTTCTTTACCGTGGCCGCCTTTCGCTTTTCCGGCCAGATCAAGACGTCGGCCAGGCGCCAGCGGGAGATGTACGGCAAGATCGTTGCTTCGGTCCAGGAGTCGTTTGCCGGCATCGCGCAGGTAAAGAGTTTCGGTCAGGAGAAGAGCCGCGAAAAGCTCATCGGCCGGTCGATGGGCCGGGACGTCAAAGCCAACGTGAAAACGACGCGGCTGGCGGCAAACTATTCGAGAGTCGTGGAGTTGATAAACGCCGTCGGTACGTGCCTCGTATTGTGGCTCGGTGTAAAGAAGGCGCTCGCCGGATTGATCACGCCCGGCGATTTGTTGATTTTTCTTGCATACCTGAGGGGAATCTACCGGCCCCTGCAAAGTGTGGCGCGACTGTCCACGCGCGTGGCCAAGGCTACGGTGCGCGGCGAGAAAATCATGGAAATCTTCGACATGGTAACCGAGGTCCAGGACCCCGCGGACGCCGTGTCGGCGGCGGGCGTTCGCGGCGATATCCGCTTCGAGCGGGTGCGGTTCTCCTACGTCGACGGCCGGCCGGTGCTCGACGAGCTGAGCTGCCGCATCCCGCAGGGCAAGACGACGTTGATCATCGGAGAGACAGGGGCTGGCAAGTCGACGATCGCCAAGCTCATCTTACGGCTGTACGAGCCGGAAAGCGGCACGGTTTATCTGGATGACCGGGACATCGCTCAATACCGTATCAAGAGCCTGCGCAAGAGGATCACGCCGCTGACGCAGGAGACGTTTCTGTTCCGCGCGACGATTGGCGAAAACATCGCCTTCGGTAAGCGCCACGCGACGCAGCAAGAAATCAAGGAGGCGGCGCACCTCGCCGGCGCGAACGAGTTCATCGAGAGTCTACCGGAGGGATACGACACGTTGGTGGGAGAGAGCGGGTTGACTCTTTCGGGCGGCCAGCGCCAGCGGATCAGTTTCGCGCGTGCCGCGCTTCGCAAGTCTCCGATGATGATTTTCGATGAGCCCGCCACGGGTCTCGACGTTCACGCCGAGAGGGAGGCGAAAGAGGTTTTGAAGGTGTTGTCGGAGGATCGCACGCTCGTGATCATTACGCACAGGCTGCATTTTCTGGAACAGGCGGACTGGGTGATTTTCGTTCGTGACGGGCGGGCGGAGCAGGAAGGCGATCCAGAGGATCTTATCGCCCACAAGGGAGAGTTTTTCGAATTTGTCACACGGGCGCGGGGCGAGGCGGAAGTGGAAGCATGGTTGAACGACGCCTTTCCCAAGGCGGGCAACCGGGACTAAGTCATGATGGGTACGGACAATCACAATCATCACACGTCGACCAGTGCGCGGGAAATCCCGCGGGACGAGCACTTGCCCGGTTTGTCGACGCTGCTGGATGCGGCAAGAGCCAGAGAGCTTATAGCACCTCGCGTGGGTAACACGCACGGAACGGTAGGCGAATGCAGCATTGCGTACGTCCGCTACAAACCGGATACGAGCTGTGTCGTGACCTATGCGTTGAAATGCGCGGCGCCCGATTCATCCGACTTGTTGTTCTACGGCAAGTGCTACACGCCTGATGACTTCGATAACGCGGCCCGCAAGGCGAACTCACAGCAGTGGGTAACGGCATGCGACGTCGAGCCGGTGTTGCTGCTACCCGAGTTGTGCTCGATCATTTACACGTATCCGAACGATCGGGAGCTGGACGGACTGCGGCTGATCGCCGCACCAAAAAAAATGCAACGGATGTTATACGAGCATCTCACGGATTACCCCGGCGACGAGTGGCGGATCTCGGACAAGCGCCTTCGCGCGACGACCGTTCGCTACAAGCCCGAGAAACGGGCCGTCGTCCGGTTCGATACCCGCGCGACCCACCGCGAGCGCGGCAACCGCGAGAGAATATGCGTGTAC
This sequence comes from Candidatus Krumholzibacteriia bacterium, assembly GCA_046754105.1. Taxonomy (GTDB): domain Bacteria; phylum Krumholzibacteriota; class Krumholzibacteriia; order WVZY01; family WVZY01; genus JAZGDW01. The sequence goes on along the minus strand of JBHHVD010000007.1, from coordinate 32,310 downwards.
CTGCGGTCGTACAGTGACGATCGTGGCCGGGCGCAGTTCGAGTTGATGCAAAAACTCCACGCCTCGTTTCACCAGCGGGGGCAGGTCGAGGTGCCGCGGCCGCTGGCGTATTTTGCCGACAAGCACCTGCTCTTGATCGACGGCCTGCCGGGTGTGCCGATGCTCGACCGGTTCTCGGACGCCGGCGTGCGGCGCGATGTGGCCCGTGCAGCCCAGGCGTTGGCGGAGCTGCACCGGTTCGGGGACGCTGATCTCGCGACACGGACCGTTTCGGATCTGATGGACGATGCGCGGTCGACGGCCGGCACCCTTGGCCACGTCGCGCCGGGTACCGGCGCGGAGGTACGCGAACTGATGGCGGCGTTGGAATCGATCCAGCCGGGAAGCGACCACGCGATCGGCTTCGTTCACGGCGACTTCTACCATGGCCAGGTGCTTATCGATGAGGACGGTTCCCCGGCGATACTGGACTTTGACCGGTCGTATGCGGGCGATGTGACGGCGGACGTCGGAAATTTCTGCGCCCATCTGCGGTTGTTGGCTCTTCAGAGCCGCATCTCGGGCTGGGCGGCGCTGCGGGACGCATTCGCCGGCGCCTACTCCGATGTGGCCGGGGGGCTGGACCCGGACCGGTTGAGATTCTGGACGGCCCTCGGGCTGTTCCAGTTGTCGGTCGGCCCGTTTCGATCGCTGCGCCCGGAATGGCGCACAAAGACGGAAAACATCTTGAAAGAGTGTTGGAGCGCACTGAAATGAAGATCCATGCGGATTACAAACGTTTCGAGGCGGCCACCGATGCGGATGCAATGCGCCCGCACTTCGAAAAGGCACTCGGGCACGTGGGGGGCGCACCCGTGGCACTGGAGCAGTTCCGCGTCCCTCGCGTGTTCCCGCGTGCCGATGGCGGCTTTACGATACAGTACCGCATGGAGATGAGGAAGGGAAATGGCTGCGCGGGCGAAACGCTGATCCTGTGCGGACACTTGCTGAGCTCGTCCGCGACCCGGCCCGGCTGGGCGGCGGACCGGCGCGCCTTCGTCGTGGAAGGTTTGGATCTCATCGTGCCGGTCTTCCCGTTCGACCCGGTGCTGCAAAGCCTCGCCGAACTGCGAGCGCAGGCCGGTACGCCGCGGATCCTGGCGAGTTGCTATCGCAAGCTCGCGCCCGGAGCCGCCGAGCCGGTGGTAAAGGGCCGCCGCGTGCTGGGGTACCGCATGGAGCGGCGTTGTGTCGAGCTGGATACGCTGGGCGCCGCCGGATCTCCGAAGAGTGACGAGCGCAACGTCATCGTCAGAATGCTAAAGCCCCGCAAAGCCAGGGCCTCGTCCCGGACCGCCGCCATGCTCGCCGCGAACGGCTTTGGGGCCGGCGAGGCGGTCACGGTGCCGGGGCTGTTGGAGGTAGATGCCGAGAAAGGGATCCAATGCATGGAATTCGTCCGCGGAGAGGCGCTGCACGACCTGACCGGGGAGACGAGTTTCGGGGTCGCTTGCGACGCGGCCGCACAGGCGCTCCGCAGGCTCCACGCCGCACCGCTGCGGGGGCTGCCGGACTACCCGGTCGAACGGGAAATCGAGCAGCTGCGGTCGTGGGTTCTCGTCGGCGGCAAGATTTTTCCGGAGTGGTCCGTGTGTTTCGAGGAGTCGTACGATGCCGTCGCCTCCGGCCCGCCCGGGGGGGACGTAGCGGAGAGAGTGTGCATTCACCGGGATTTCTACGACAAGCAGGTTTTGTATTCAGCGGACCGGGTCACGCTCGTGGATTTCGACAACGCGGCTGCGGGAGACGCCGCGCAGGATTACGGCAACTTCACCGCGCACCTCATCCTGCGCAGCGAGCAGGAATCCGAGTGCGCGGAGAACATTCTCAACGGCATGAAGGCATTCGAGCAATCATACGGCGCCAGGGACGCGGCCTTCGCCGCGCGCGCCAGGTGGTGGCAGGCTGCGACGCTGCTGCGCCTCGCCGTGCTCTACGCGCTGAGGCCGCGCTGGCGCCATCTTGCACCAGGGCTTGCCGAGAAGACGATGGCAAGTGTGAACACCCAATCTTGACAACCAGGAGGGAATTGTCATGAGAGGAAACATTCGAAACAGCTTTAGACGACTCTTCGCGTTGCGCGTCGCCGGATTGACGGTTACCGCACTAATGGCATGTGTGTTCCTGGACATGATTCCGGCCGCGGCGCTGGCCGTGGAGCCCGAGTACATGCAGTTGGGGCTGACCGTCGGCAAGACCCTGGAGATAAAGGGGTATTTCGACAAGAACGAGACCTTCGTTGCCACGGATATCGAGGAACTCGCCAACCCGAGGCTGCCGAAGCTCCGTGGTGCCATCCAGAAAATCGACAAGGAGTACCGGGTCCTGACCATGTACGGTATGGCGATCGAAGTCGGGGCCAGGACCTCGTTCATCGATACCACGGCGGTGGTTAGTTTCGACGACTTGCACGTGGGGCAGCAGATCGAGGTCGCCTGCAAGGTTCGGGACGGACAGTGGGTGGCAAGAAAAATCAAGACCCGGAACATAAAGAAGAGCAACAAGATCAAGGGTACGCTCACAGGCGTACACATCGACGGGGCCCCTCCGGATACCATTGAAGTATCCGGGCTCGTCATTCTGCTCAACCACCAGACGGACGTGAACGACCGGAGCAGTTACCTGCATTTCATAGAGCGCGAGCTGTTCGGCGACGTCGCCGCGGCGAGCGCGATGAGCCTGACGGAGGGGATTCAGCTGGCAAACGGGTTCATCTTCGTGAACGGGGAATACCGTCACGTCTCCCGCTCGGAAAGCAACTTCGATCTATCGCCGAGTTTTCTCTCCGACGAGGACGACATGCAGCCGGATGTCCGGCTGGAGATGGCCGGTTTCTGGCACGACGAGTTTCGAACCTACGCCAGAGCGAGATTTCGAAAGAAATACATCATCAACAGCGAGCAGAACCGGACGTCGGACAAGCTCGAGGCGCAGTTCATCGAGCTCTACGCGCTCGCCCCCAACATCGGGGGCAGCGGTATCGCAGTGCAGGTGGGACGGCAGGATTTCGACGAGCCGCGAGAGTGGATTTTCGACGATTACCTGGACGCGGTGCGTGCATACTACTACGGGACCGACCAACTGGTGCTGGAAGGCGCCGTTATCCATGCCGTCGATGCCCTCAAGGACAAGCTGAGCACCTGGACCGACGTCTTCGCCCAGGCCCGGTGGTATCCCGACAAGCACAACCAGCTCGGCGCGTATTTTTTGCTGCGCAGCGACACCGCCGCGCGCAATCGCGAGCCCCTCTACGTGGGTGTCAACTACCGCGGGAGAATAAACCGCGTGCTGCGGCCGTGGCTGGATGCGGCGATCCTGCGTGGAGAGGACAAGGGAGAGGATCAGAGCGCGTGGGCCGTCGACCTCGGGGCGACGCTGATCGCCCGGGACGCCTCTTTCGTACCGTCGTTGACGGTGGCCTACGCGATCGCGACCGGCGACGAAACCGGAGCCGACCAGACAAGTCAGAACTTCCGCCAGACCGGTTACCAGGACAACGTCGCACGGTTCGGTGGCGTGACCACGGTCCGCTACTACGGGGAACTCCTGGACCCCGAGTTGAGTAATCTCAAGGTTTTCACGGCCGGCGTGGGGATGCGGCCGGTCGAGGACAGCTCCGTCGAAGTGATCTACCATTTCTACCGGCAGCACCAGCCGGATAACAAGCTGCGCGGAAGCAACCTCACGACTCCACCGGCGCTTCCCAACGGCTTCAGCACCGAAATCGGATGGGGTGTGGACCTCGTGGCCGCGAGCCCGAAGTTGTGGGATCACGTGGACCTCACGTGGACGACGGGTTTTTTCCGTCCGGGTGCCGCCTTCGACCCCCGCCGCGAGGACGCCTGGCTGAATAAATTCGAAGTGAGACTCGGCTTCTAACGACAACCACCGGTCCACCATGTCTCTGCTCCGCAGCCTTGGCGCCCTATTCCTCCTGACGTTGTTCTCCGTGCCGGCGTTCGCCGCCGACGCGGTGATCATTCCCTGTCTCTCCGGATTCCTTCGCGACGCCGCGGGGGGCCCGGTCGTGGGCGGGGACCTGGACTTTTTCCAGGCGGCGACGGGCGCCAAATTGATTACCCCCGGCGACAACACCGACCTCTTCGGCTTCTATAATGTGTGCGTTCTCCCGGGTATCTACGACGTAACCTACGCTCCGCCACCGGGGACACGGCTCGTGGGTAAGCGTTTCACCGGCATCGATCTGACGGGCAACGTGGGCAAGGAAATGGACGTTACGCTGAACTTCGGCGTGGTCGTCGGAGGCACCGTTACCGACCTCGCATCGGGAGCCCCCATCGGCGGCGTGGATCTGGACTTCGACCGCGTATCCGGCCCGCGTATCTACACACCGAACGACAATTCCGCGCCCCTTACGGGCGTCTACCGGGCTGTGGTACCGGCCGGGCAGTTCCGCGTGCGCTTCGACCCGCCGGTCGGCACGCGCTGGCGGGGGCTGCAGCTGGACTCGGTGACGGTTGCAGCGGATACCATTATCGACGTCGCCCTGACCCAGGGCGTGCTTCTCTCGGGCCGGGTTACTGACGACGTCGGACAAGGCTTGCAGGGGATCAACGTCGACCTGAGGACAATCGGTACCGGCGAGAAGATCTTCGTTTCGCAAAACAAGACGGACGTGAATGGAGATTACCTGGTCGCCGTTCCAACCGGACTCTTCGAACTGCAATTGTCACCGCCGCCGGGCAGCCACCTCGTCGGCGCCCTGGTGGACAGCTTCTCGATTACGGCCGATCTGCGGTGGGACCAGCAGCTCAAGAGGGGTGTAGTGGTGACGGTCGTCGCAGAGGACTCGCTCGCGGACCCCGTCCCAGGGGTCGATCTCGATCTGCGGCTGGAAAGCACGGGGGAGAAGGTCTTTACGCCGAACGACAAGACGAATCTGCACGGCACCGCCGCGGTGTCCGTGCTGCCCGGAGTCTACACGCTGATTCTGGACCCACCGCCGGCGACGACGTTCGATCGCCTGGTGGTGCCGGGCCTGTCCCTGTTCGCAGACGCCTCGTTCGTATTCGAGCTGCCGCAGGTGCCCCGCGTGCGGGTCACGGGAAGAGTGACGGATCCGTCGGGGCTCGGGCTCGTGGGGATCGAGATCGAGGCGGGTCGCGAACCAACAGGCAGCCCGGTCTTTATACCAAATAACGCTACCGATACCGCCGGTGTCTTCGATATCGGCATTCCGACCGGTGTCTACGACGTCTTTGTATCCCCGCCGCGCGGCAGCCGTTTTGTTGCACTGCGAATCGACAACGTTCCCGTGACACAGGATACGGTGTGGGACGACGTCGCGCTCCAGCCCGGCGTCTTGTTCTCGGCGACCACAACGGACCGCGCCGGGGCGCCGATTCGGGACGTGGACTTCGATTTCTTCCCAGCGGGCACGGGCCTGAAGGCGCTGACGCCGCACGACAACACCGACGCCCGGGGCACGGTCGACGTCACGCTCCGTCCCGACACGTATACGATTGTTATCACTGCGCCGGCGGGGTCGGCCATGGCTCCACTGACCTTGAACGGCGTCAGCGTACGGGCGGATACGACCGCGGACTTCACGTTGAAGGCGCCGGTGATCACGTCCTTTCTTCGTCCGAATTATCCCAATCCGTTCAGTGGCGCGACGACGATACCATACGACGTCGGCGCGAGCGGGCAGGCATCGGTAAAGGTGTACAACGTGCTCGGCCAGCTCGTCGCGGTGCTGGAGAACGGATTTCACGGTGCGGATACCTACTCCACCACATGGAACGGTACCGACCGGACAGGGCAGCGGGTCGCGAGCGGAGTGTACTTCTGCCGTCTCGCGACGCCTCAGGGAACAACATCCCGGAGGATGGTATTTCTTCACTAGGGCGATCCGGCAAGGGCGATCGCACTGACAATCGCCAGCCAGGAAAGGGAGCCTCATGACGAATGGCCCGATAATACGCATCTCTGTAATCGCTCTAATCCTCGCCGTGGCGGCAGCGTGCCCGGCGAACGCCCAGTTCACGATATCCGGAACCGTCACCGACGCCGCCGCCGTGCCCGTGGACAGCGTGAGCGTCTTTCTCTTCGACAATTTGGGCAATCCGATCGGCATCCTGCCCACGTTCACAAATGCCCTCGGCTTCTACAGTATCCCCGGTCTGCCGCCGGGCACCTACGGTGTGGGCTTCGAGCCGCCGATCGCCGCCCGTCTCCTGACCGCCATGCAGACGGGCATCGTCGTCGCCGGCAACGTGACGGTGGACGCCCAACTCGATCCCGGGGTTCTCTTGTCGGGAATTGTGAGAGACACGACCGGCGTGGGGATCTTCGATATCGACTTGAACGTCACCGACCGCCGCACGGGGCTCAAGATCAATACCCCGGGAGACAACACCGACCCGAGCGGCTTCTACGACGTCATCGTACCGACGGGGCGCTTCGACTTGCGGTGGCGTTCCGTCGGCTTGTTCGCGCAGCCCTGGATCCCGGTGGAGATTCGCAACGTCACCATCGAGGGCGATACGACGTTCGACATCACCATGATACTGGGCATCACGGTCTCGGGAACGGTCACCGACCAGGTGGGCAGCCCCGTTTTCAGCGCAAACCTGGATTTCATCGACGGCGCGGGCAACAAACTCACCACACCGGGGGACAACACGGACTCGACCGGGTTCTACCAGGTGATGGTGCCCATTGCAAGCTTCGACGTCCGCGTAAAACCGCGGCCGATCGACCGCCTGTTGGGAGTCGAAACGCTCGCCGTGCCGTTCGCGGCGGACACGACCGTCAACTTCGTGCTGCAGCCCGGGCTGTCTCTGTCCGGAACGGTCACCGACCCGGGTGCTCTGCCCGTGCTGGCGGTGGACATCGACGTAGTTGATCCCACGACGGGTGCCCCCCTGTTTACGCCGTTCGATGACACCGATTCCCTGGGGCACTACGAGGTCTTCGTGCCGCCGGGTGCCTACAATCTCAACTACGAGGCCCCGATCGACAGCCTGCTGGCACCGGTCGATTCGCTTGGCGTAGCGATCAACCAGGATACGGTGGTCGACATCACGATGCCGGCCGGCATCCTGTTGTCGGGACTGGTACAGACCCTGGGCGGCATTCCCGTACCGGGCGCGGATATCGACGCCAACGTCACCCTGACGGGAGCCCCCGTGCCGCTCTCCGGTGATCTCACCGACATAGATGGTCTCTTCGCCGTCGTCATCGCGCCCGGTATCTACGATCTCGAGTTCGAGCCGCCCAAAGCGACCCGGCTAGTGGCCCTGCGCTTTCCCAACGTGCCGCTCATCCAGGACACGCCGCTCACAATCACGGTCGGGCCGGGAGTGTCCATCTCCGGTGTGGTCACCGATTCGACCGGGACACCCATTTCCGGTGTGGACGTGGACGCCATAGTCGTGCCGGTGATGATCGATGTTTTCACGCCCGGTGACAACTCCGACGCCCTCGGCCACTACGAGGTCATCGTCCCGGCCGCCGCCTATGACCTGATCTACCGGCCGGACAGCCTGTCGGGCATTCCGGACTCCGTCCTGTTTAGCACCGTCCCGGTGCTGAACGACACCATCATAAACGTCGAGTTTCCCGTACTCGTCGCAACGGGTATCGGGGACCGTCCGGGGGGACCCCTGGCCTACAGGCTCCGCCAGAACTACCCCAACCCGTTCAACCCGGTCACGCGTATCCCCTACGAGGTCGCGCGGGCGGGGCTGGTATCCCTGGAGGTCTATGACGTGCGCGGCGCACGCGTGCGAGTGCTCTACCGCGGACCGCGCGAGCCCGGCCTGTACACGGAGACCTGGACCGGCGACAACGATCACGGGCAAAAGGTCTCATCGGGCGTCTATTTCTATCGCTTGAGAGCCAGCGGCATATCCAGGACCCGCAAAATGATTCTGCTCAAGTGATATGGAAACGGCTGGGGCTCGACCTCCGCCGCTTCTTTGACCTCCCGGTAAGACTCTGTTAGAATCGCGGGCGTCTACCGACCCCGAACGCACCCGTTACACGGCGGGGTCGAGCGTGCGCGTTCCGGAAGTGTGGCTGGAACCGCGCGCGTCCGCGGCAAACGGCTCATGCACGAAATCAACACGTCCAACAACGCAAGTGAGAGTCCCGCTCGCGAACGCCGTGGCTTCAACGCCGCGGCGGCCGGTGTGGTCGTGGCCCTGGCGTTGATTTTTGCCGCCGCCTCCTTCTATGCCGCCAGGCTCTACGCTGCGTGCGACGACACCTACATCTACCTGGTCTACGTCAAGAATCTCTTCGGCGGTAACGGGCTCACGTTCAACGGCATGAAAGTCCAGGGCTTTACCAGCGTGTTGTGGATCACGCTGATCGCGGCCGGAAGACTCCTCACCGAAGCGCTGCCCACCGTGCCCGACCGATTGAGTATGGCTTCCGGCGTTTTTGTCATGGTGATGGCGTACCGGGTCGGCAGGCGGCTCGGTCTGTCCAGGGCGCGCGCGTTGATCACCCCGGCGCTGCTGGCGGGCACCGGTGATTTCGCCTTTTACATGGGCAACGGTCTCGAGACGGTTTTCTTTGCCGGTATGGTCTTGCTGTCGCTGCGGCTCGTCTATGCGGATGCCCCGAACCGGGCTCTGCGCTCGTTCGGCCTGCCGCTCGTGCTGGCGTTGACCATCTTCGCGCGCCCGGAGGGCGTGCTGGTGGCGGCGGTCGTCATCGCTTTTCTCGCCTGGCAATCGGAAACGGCTTCCCTGGGACGGTGCCTGTTGTGGATGGTGATCCTGATCGCCCCGGTGACGCTTGCCACCCGCGTCTACTACGGGTCGTTTCTGCCCAACACCTACTATGCCAAGGCCGGCGCCGGTTTCGCCAACGCCGGCCAGGGTCTGTTGTACTTGATGCACTTCATGAAGGCGAAGGTTTTCATCGTGCTCGCATTCATCTATCTCGCGGCGCACAAACGCGCCGTCATGGGCCGGCGCGCGACCCCGTTGTTCGTGCTGGTGATCGTCTACGTGGTGCACATAACGATACAGGGTGGCGATAATCTCGTCGGTCACCGGGCGTTCCTGCCGGTACTCCCCGTTATGTACCTGACCGTGACGCTGGGATTCCGCCGGCTGCACGGGCTGGCCGCCGGCCTGGCGCTGCTCTTCGTAACCACTTTTCACGTAGCCAATTACAACTACGGGACGATCATCGGTGGCAGCTTTCAGCTGCCGGTGCGGGAGCAGATCGACCTGTGGCGCTCGGGGTTTACGAGGCGCCATGCAACGGGGCTTTACCTGAAGGAAAACTATCCTCCCGGGACGGTGGTTGCCCTCAACGCCGCCGGGATCATCCCGTATTTTTCGGAAATGCCCACGCTCGATATGCTGGGCTTGAACAACAAGTACATCGCCCGGCGGGGCAGGCGGGACCGCACGCTGGCCTACGGGCACCAGGTAGGGGACGGCCACTACATTGTGCGGCAGCAACCAGACGTCATTCTGTTCGGGGGGTTGGGGCGTGCCAAGAAGGCCTATTTCATAAGCGACCGCGAGATCTGGCGTAGCTCGGAATTCAGGAGGTTCTACCGGCCCCGCGAGTTTCCCGAGAATGTTCGCCCTTACGTGCGCGATCCCGAGGCGGTGAAAAAGTTCGGGTCTCCGGGCCGGTGACGCGGCTTCGCCTTCGCCGACACGGGCGCCGGCCGGCGTGACCGCCAGCCGGCGTGACCGCCCCCGGGGCCTATGGCCGGAAGAGGCATTGTAAGGAATGCAGGTGCCGGTTCACTAACCACCGTCGAATCGACTCCCGAAAGGCACAGTGAACGTCGTTATTGTTGGAAATGGGATCACGGGGATCACAGCCGCGCTGCGCCTTCGCCGGCGGCAGCCGGGCTGGCGCATCACCGTCGTGTCGGGCGAATCCGATTATCATTATTCGCGACCGGCGCTGATGTATATTTTCATGGGCCACGTGCGTTACGAAGACACGAAACCCTACGAGGACCGTTTCTGGAAGAAGAACAACATCGACCTCATGCGCGCGTGGGTGACCGAGATAGACGTCGCCAACAAGCGTCTCCTCTTCGCGGGCCAGACCCAACCCCTCTCCTACGACAAGCTGCTCATCGCCACCGGCTCGGAATCAAACAAGTTCGGGTGGCCGGGGCAGGACATGAACGGAGTCCAGGGGCTGTACGGTTTGCAGGACCTCGAACTGCTCTACAAGAACGTGCGTGGCGTACGGGAGGCGGTCATCGTCGGCGGCGGGCTCATCGGCATCGAGTTGGCCGAGATGCTGCACTCACGTAACGTGCACGTGACGTTTCTCGTGCGCGAGACGTCGTTCTGGAACGTGGTCATACCGGACGAGGAAGCGCGCATGATAAACGCCGCCATAGAGCGCGAGGGGCTCGGCCTCGTCCTCTCCACCGAGTTGAAGGAAATCGTCGACGACGGTACGGGACGCGTTACCGGTGTCATAGACAATGCGGGCCGGCGTATCAACTGCCAGTTCGCAGGGCTGACCGTCGGCGTGCATCCGAACGCCTCCCTGGCCGGGTCGAGCGGTATCCCGACCGGCCGCGGGGTGCTGGTGGACCGCAGCCTGCGTGCCGGGGTGCCGGACGTGTATGCCGCCGGGGATTGTGCGGAGATCGTGACCGGGGAGGAACGCAACCTCGTGCAGCAGGTATGGTACACCGGCCGCATGCAAGGACTGGTGGTGGCGGACGTAATGGCGGGGGAGGAACGGATCTACGAACCGGGCATCTGGTTCAACTCGGCGAAATTCCTGGATACGGAATACCAGGTGTACGGCGCGGTGGGGCGAGACCTGCCCGGCGAAGAGAACCTTTTCTGGAGAGACGCCGCGGGGAGGCGCTCGATCCGGATCGTCTACGGCGACCAGGGCGTTTTTGGTTTCAACTTGCTCGGCGTGCGGTTTCGTCACGAGGTTTGCGAGCGCTGGATCGAGGAGAAGCGGTCCCTGGATTATGTCCTCGACCATCTCGGCGAGGCGAATTTCGACCCGGAGTTCTTCGAGCGCGTCGAGCGCGAGGCCGTGCTCGCGTTCCGGCGGCAGGCCCTCGACGCAAAGGATGGCAGCGCCGGCGTGGAGGGGCGGGCCTGATGCGGACCTATACGTTTCCCATGGCAAAAGCGTTCGACGAGCCGGCGGGACAACCCCCCCCGGCACTCACCGCGGGCGAGCGGGGAAGCGCCGCCGCGATCGCCGTGGGGCTGCTGCTCCTGTTGTCCGCGCTTGTCGGAGCGCCGTTGGGCCGGACGTGGCTCGGGCCGGCGGCGACGTTCGGACTTCTCACCGGCGGTGGTGTCGCCTGGTTCTGGCTGCGGTACCGGGGAACCACGCCCGGTATCAAGCACAACGGGCTGTTTTTCTCGGGCGCCAGGTCGCGCGGTGCGCTTGGCTGGACACTCGGTGTGTTGATCACCGGTTTCTATGTGCTGCTCTACTGGTTTCCCTCTTTTATAGAGGGGGGCGTGCGGCTGGTCGATCCCGTCTCTGCGGCGCTCGCTCGAAAACCGGCGGACCGGTGGTTTCTATACGGCTTTCTCTACACGATGTCGATGATCGTGTTCGGTGTACGGATGCTGATGAAATACCGCCACAACCGCTACCATCTTATCCGCACGGCCTCGGTCGTCGTTTTTCAGCTCGGACTGGCGTTTCTGATCCCGCAGCTGCTCAAGGCGCTGAGCCAGCCGGAGTTTTACTTTACGTATTTCTGGCCGTTGAAACCGGACTACCTCTACCCCGACGGCGTACGGGGGCTCGCACAGCATCCCGGCGGGATCGGCATCTTCATGGTGTTCTGGGGCGCCGTCATGACGTTCGTGGCCACGCCGCTTCTCACCTATTTCTTTGGCAAACGCTGGTACTGCTCGTGGGTCTGCGGCTGCGGCGGCCTGGCGGAAACGGTGGGGGATCCGTTCCGCCACCTGTCCGACAAGTCGTCGGGCGCCTGGAAGATCGAGCGCCGGCTGATCCACTCGATACTGGTGATCATAACGCTTACCACCGCGCTGCTGTGGCTGAACGAGGCAAAGGGCGGTGCCGTGCTCGGGTCTCTGTCTTTCTCGTTTCGCAAGCACTACGGCTTCTATATCGGAATGTTGTTCTCCGGCGTCGCCGGCGTCGGCTTCTACCCGATACTTGGCAGCCGCGTATGGTGCCGATTCGGGTGCCCGATGGCGGCGATTCTCGGGTTGCTGCAGCGCTTCTTCTCCCGTTTCCGCATCTCGACCAACGGGGGCCAGTGCATGTCGTGCGGCAACTGTTCGACTCATTGCGAAATGGGCATCGACGTTCGAGCCTACGCCCAGCGCGGCGAGAACATCGTGCGCGCCTCGTGCGTCGGCTGCGGGGTGTGCGCCGCCGTCTGCCCGCGCGGCGTGCTTCGCCTCGAAAACGGCCGCACGCACAAAGACCGCTACCCCGGGGCGGATCAGCCCCTGCGAGCCCTGCTGCAAAGCCTCGGCCTCGCGCCGCGCCCGCGCGGCCGTAACAGGTATTTCACATAGACATGTGTCTTCGGTTATAATAAGCCCTGGGTCGGTTTGGCGGTGGCGGCGCAGCGGTGATGACCTCAGACCAGGACTATGGCAGACCAAAAATACATTCATGGCACCGACAGGGAAGAGCGGCAGCGCCTGTCGCTGTTGAACGATCTCTTGAACGACGCGTCCTTGAAGGCGATGCGGCTCGGGGGGGGGGGGTAGGTCCTCGACGTGGGCAGCGGTCTGGGGCAGCTCGCGCGGGCGATGGCGCGCGCGGCCGCGCCCGGCGGCAGCGTGATCGGCATCGAGCGCGATACGCAGCAGCTCGCCGAGGCGAGGCGGCAGGCGGACGAGCTCGTCGAGTTTCGACGGGGGGAGGCCACCGCGTTTCCGTTGCGCGACGACGAGTGGGGCAGCTTCGACCTCGCCCATTCGAGATTTCTACTCGAGCACGTGGCGGACCCGCAGAGGGTGGTCAGCGCCATGGCGAGGGCGGTGCGGCCCGGCGGCCGCATCATTCTCGAAGACGACGACCACGACGTGCTTCGCCTGTGGCCGGAGCCGGAAGGCATCTACCGGTTGTGGCGCGCGTACATCGACGTCTACCACGGGCGTGGAAACGATCCCTTCGTGGGACGCCACCTCGTGGCGATGCTGCGAGAGGCGGGGGCCGAGCCCGTGCGGAACAACTGGTTGTTCTTCGGCAGCTGCTCGGGCCATCCGGCGTTTCCCGCGTTCGTGGACAATTTCGTCGGCGTGCTCGGGGGGGCGCGCGAGGCGATCCTCGAGCTAACGAACGTGCGGGCCGCCGAGTTCGAGCGGGCGATCGAGGCGTTCAAGCAATGGGGCGAGCGGTCCGACGCCGCCCTGTGGTACGCGACGTCCTGGGCGGAAGGGCACCGGCCGGATTCCACCTAGGCTAGGGGCGCTTCTTTTTCTTTGTCTTCTTGCCCGATTTGGGTTTCTCGGTTTTTCCCTTTTTTTGCTTTGTGCGCGGTTTGGGCTTTTCCACCTTGCCCTTTTTTTTCGTCTTCCCGTCTCTCGACGATTCGGGTTTCGTCTTGATTCCGGCACCGGAACGCCCATCCTTGCGGGCGGGTTTCCCGGCTTTCGTCCGGGGGGATTCGCCTTCCCTCTTTTCGATTCTCTTCCGTGTTCTTGCCTTGTAGCGCTCGAGCTTCTTTCGGTGTTCCGGCGGCAGCTTCATCTTCTTGATTTCTTTCGATCCGATCTTGTACTTGCGAATCTCGATGTCGACCCGGGGCACCGTCTTGCCCGTGCGCCGCGTGAGATATCCAACGTTCGGCGCGTTGCGGATCACCTGTGTGATGCTCGACGAGGTGGTCTTCCAGCGGTAGCGGCGCTTGGTGTAGCGTCCCACGTGGGAGTGGGTAAAATAGCCGGGTTCTACGATGATCCATAAATCGTCGATGGGCGAGGCCCACGGGTCGCCGATCAGGTAGCCGGGTGGCGGCATGGGCGCCCAGCAGATGTAATCGTCGTAGACGATCCACTGGACCCGTGTCGGATACCATTCGTACGCCGGTATCCATATCCATGCCCAGATGGGATCGAACACCCAGTTGCCGTAGTGGTACACCGCCCAGCCGTAGGGCTCGTAGGAAACCCACGTCCAGCCCCACTGGCTCCACACCCAATGGCCGTCGTAAAACGGCTGCCAGTCCTCCTCGCTGTACGGCTGCCAGACCCAGCCGAAGGGTGCCGTGTGAATCCATCTCCCGTAGTCGGTCAGCTCGCCAAACTCCCCTTCGGTATACGACGCGGGCGGTTCGGGTTCGGGAGCTTCGTAGTATTCGCCGGGTTGACCCGGTTCGACGTACGTGCAGCCGGCGATCCAGCACGATGCCAGCACGCAGGCGGCGATTCCCCGGAGTCCTATCGACAGGGCCGTTCGTTGGTTCATGTATCCTCCCGCAGGGGCAGTCCTGGGGCGCGGTACCGGCGCCTCCTGCCGGCCCCGCCCGCACATGAATGTGCCGCACCTGCGACGCAAACTGCAAGCAGATTATATCAGCCGGGCTCGCCAGGTGATGGAGTTCGTCGGTCAAAAAAAACCGGGGTCACAAGCGGTGCGCTTGCGTCCCCGGTTTTCTGTGAGCGACGGTGATTACCGTGCCCGGGTAGAACCGTTTTCGTATGGAACCGATCCACCCTGGCGGGAGGACCATCGCCAGTATAGCAGATCGGCGGGCAAGCTTCCACAATAACGATATAGTCTGTTGTATAACAACAACATAGAGCCTTGGCAGTCGCTGGGCCACTTCGCGAAACAGGCCGCGCGCCTCCGTCCAGAACCCGCGTTCCAAAGGACCCGGGAATACGGTATACTGGCCCGGCAAAGGAGGCCTTTATCGATGGTTTTTAGCAAGAACGACTACAAGAAAACGATACCAACGGCGGCGGGTCAGGTCGCGATCTACGATCTGCAAAGCCTCGGGGCCGAAGTTTCGCGCCTGCCGTATTCGATTCGAATCCTGCTCGAGAGTGCCCTGCGCAATGTCGATGGCTTTCACGTGACCGAGGAGGACGTCCGCAAGATCCTCTCCTGGCAGCCGAACGCGGGCACGCAAGCGGAGATTCCCTTCAAGCCGGCGCGGGTGGTGCTGCAGGATTTTACCGGCGTGCCGGCGATCGTCGACCTTGCCGCCATGCGTTCCGCGATGGACCGGCTGGGAAAGGACTACCGCGACATCGACCTGCAGGTTCCCTGCGACCTCGTCATCGATCACTCCGTGATCGTGGACGCGTTCGGTACCGCGTCGGCTCTGGATACGAATATCGAGCGCGAGTTCGATCGCAATCACCAGCGGTACGAGCTTCTCAAGTGGGCGCAGGGAGCTTTCAAGAACCTGCGCGTCGTACCGCCCGGGACGGGGATCGTCCACCAGGTCAATCTCGAGTACCTCGCGCGCGGCGTTTTTTCGGGCGATGTAGACGGGGAACGGGTCGCGTGGCCGGACAGCCTCGTCGGCACGGACAGCCACACCACGATGATCAACGGGCTCGGTGTCGTCGGCTGGGGAGTCGGCGGAATCGAAGCGGAGGCGGTGATGCTCGGCGAGCCGATCTACATGCTGCTGCCCGAGGTGGTCGGATTCAAGCTGACCGGTACACTGCAGGAGGGAGTGACCGCGACCGATCTCGTGCTGACGGTCACCGAGACGCTGCGGGCGAAGGGCGTGGTGGGAAAGTTCGTCGAGTTCTACGGCGGGGGTTTGTCGGCCATGACGCTGCCCGACCGCGCCACCATCGCCAACATGGCGCCCGAATACGGAGCGACCATGGGGTATTTCCCGGTGGACGAGCAGAGTATGCGCTATTACCGGCTGACCGGTCGCGGGGACGATCGAGTCGACCTGATCGAGAGCTATATGAAAGCGCAGGGTCTTTTCTTCACACCGCAGACACCCGAGCCACAGTACTCGGACCACGTAGAGCTCGATCTCGCCGGTATCGAGCCCAGCCTCGCCGGTCCGAGGCGGCCGCAGGACCGGGTAGCGGTAAAGGACTTGAAGGAGAGTTTCCGCTCGGCGTTGACCCTGCCCGTGAAGGACGGGGGATTCGGCGTGTCCGGAGAAGCGGCGAAGAAGACCACGACCGTCGCGGGACGCGACGGCGGTCCCGTCTCACACGGCGTTACCGTCATCGCCGCCATCACGAGTTGTACAAACACTTCGAACCCGTCGGTCATGATTGCCGCCGGGCTCGTGGCCCGCAACGCCGTGGAAAAGGGCCTGGCCGTGCCGGGGCACGTCAAGACCAGCCTGGCACCCGGATCGAAAGTAGTCACGAAATACTACGAAGCGTCGGGGCTCGATGCCTATCTCGAAAAACTCGGTTTCTACACGGTGGGTTACGGCTGTACGACGTGCATCGGTAACAGCGGCCCGCTGCCCGAGGCGGTGGAGAAAGTGGTGCGGGAAGAGGACCTCGTGGCCTCGGCCGTCTTGAGCGGAAACCGCAACTTCGAGGGGCGGGTTCACCCGCTGACGCGTGCCAACTACCTGGCGAGCCCGCCGCTGGTCATTGCGTACGCGCTGGCCGGCACCGTCGATATCAACCTGCATAGCGATCCCCTGGGCAAAGGCGCGGACGGCGCCGATGTGTTCCTCAAGGATATCTGGCCGAGCCGGCGCGAGGTCGACGACGTTATCGCCGCTTCCGTTGGCGCCGGGGCGTTTCGCGAGAAGTACGGGGACGTCTTCCAGGGGAATGAGAAATGGAACGACGTCGACGTGCCCGCGTCGGAGCGCTACGAGTGGAACAAGGACAACAACTACGTGCAGGAGCCACCCTATTTCGTGGATATGCAGCCGCCGGCGGTCCTCCCGATCCAGGGCGCGCGCGTCCTGGTCGCGCTGGGCGACTCGGTCACCACCGACCACATTTCACCGGCGGGGTCCATCGCACCGGCCAGCCCGGCGGGAGAATACCTGAAAACGCTCGGCATCCAGCCCTCGGATTTCAACAGCTACGGTTCGCGGCGCGGCAATCACCAGGTGATGCTGCGCGGTACGTTCGCCAACGTCCGCCTGCGCAACCAGCTCGTCCCGGGCACGGAGGGTCCGTGGACCCGGCATTTCCCCGGTGGCAAACAGATGACCATCTACGACGCGTCGCTCGAGTACGCCCGCTCCAAGACACCGCTCATCGTACTGGCCGGCAAGGAGTACGGGTCGGGCTCCAGCCGGGACTGGGCGGCCAAGGGCACGGTGCTTCTCGGTGTGCGCGCGGTCATCGCGGAGAGCTACGAGCGCATTCATCGCAGCAACCTGATCGGTATGGGTGTGCTGCCGCTCCAGTTCGCGGACGGACAGTCGTGGAGCGCGCTGGGGTTGACGGGTGAGGAGACGTTCGACGTAGTGGGCCTCGAGGAGCCGCTGACGCCACGGCAGACGGTGCAGGTGATCGCGACCGGCGGGGACGGCACCCGCACGGAGTTCGAAGCGCGGGTGCGGATCGACGGCGCGGTCGAAGTAGAGTACTACACAAACGGGGGAATCCTGCAAACGGTACTACGACGGCTGGCCGGGGGTTGATCCGCTCGTGTACGGGAGGCTGTCCAAGAACTGGTTCCCGCGCTTGTGAAGAACGTGCGTACTGCCGCAGCGGGGCGCTGACCCGCTACTGGAATGTCATGCAAATGCCCGCGCGATCCGTCCGTACGAACGTGGATGCGAAGGGTTACTCGGTGTAGTCACCTGCCAGCGTGATAACACACATGGTTTCGTACGTCTTGTGCGGGCCGAACGAGACACCGACGAAGTAGAACTCGGGGTCGAATAGATTGTGCCGATGACCGCGGCCGGGTACGCCGTCGTCGATGATGAGGCGTATCACGATTTCGCGGGCGCGGTCACCGCCGTACGCGATGTTTTCGCCGATGCGTTTGTTCCATTTTCCGTAGCGGTTTACTCGTATGCCCGCCGTGCTGTCGTCGAACCCTTTGTGCCCCAGCGCCCCCGAAGGACCCATGTCGCGCACGTGATCCCTCGCGCCGCGCGACATGCCACGCGAGGGCTCGAGCCTATGCAGCGCCCGGGCCGTACGCAGATAGCGAACGGCTTCGGTGACCGCGCGGGGTCCCTCGATGGTGCGAACCGGATTTCTCCCGGGGAGCTTGCGCACCTCTCCTTTATAATACGGAAGCCAGTCTTCGAGGTACCCGGCGTAGGCCGCCGGACCCGTCCTGACACGGTTGATCTCGCGCACCACCTCCGCTTCCAGGCGGCTGAGGTAGCGGGGTCTCCGCCGGTCCCCGGCCCCGGCGTGCAGGGCGTGGAGCGACACGGCGAGGGCCACCGCGACGAGTACTATGGCCGCCCCGTCGCTTCGCCCTGTTGGAAATCGCCCGGTCATGGTTATATTGTACGCCGGGGTGGGCCATCCGGCCCCGGCAAACCGTGGATGATTTGTAAACGGAGTGGAATTCGACTACAATACCGCCTGTGGTTCAAGACGGGGAGGAACGAATATGCACGCGTCAATATCGCCCATCGCCGAAATTCTGACACTCAACGGCGATTTTTATGCGAAAGCGTTCGACAAGCTCGATGATGAAATGGCGCAGACCCAGTTCGCGCCGGACACCAGCTCGATAACGTGGCTTCTCGCGCACCTGGCAACGGCGCGCTTCCAGATGGGTGCCCTAATAGGGATGGAGGGAGAGCTTCCGTGGCGTGGTGCGTTCGCCCATGGGATCAACGAGATCGAGCACGATTGCATACCGAGTCTCCCCGAGATAAAGGATTGCTGGGGTGATATCTCGGGGGCGATAATGGGGCGGTTGCCGGAACTGCAAGACGCCGACCTCGCGGCCGAGTCGTCGAGGCGATTCCCGACCAGCGAGCCCACGACGCTGGCCGCGCTCGCGTTCCTGACCCAGCACGAGGTGTATCACCTGGGACAGTTGAGTTACATTCGGCGATTGCTAAAAGAGCCGGGTCTCTTCAAACTCTTATTTCTACGCTAGAGCCTCGATACGGCGTAGCCTGGATTGGTGGTTGCCAGTGACCGTGTCTCGTTGGTGTGTTCTCGTCGCGTGCGGTGCGCTCGGCCTGGGGCTGGGCGGGTTCCCGCCGCGCGCGGTTCCAGCAGCTTCACAATCGCGGTCGGTGTCGCCACCCTTGGGCCCTGTGGTGACCGATCCCGACGGGATACTGGACCTGCCGGCGGGGTTTTCATACAAAATCATCGCGCGCACCGGCGATGAAATGGACGATGGACTCCTCGTTCCCGCGCGGCCGGATGGAATGGCCGCCTTTCCCGGCCCCGACGGCCTTATCATCGTCATCCGCAACCACGAGCTGCTGCCGTACCAGATCGGAGCCTACGGCGCGGACAACGCCCGCTTTCGCGAGGTGGACCACGACAAGTTCTACGACCCGGGTTTTGCGAAACGCCCCGTTCCGGGTGGCACCACGACCTTCTTGTTCGATACGAGCACCCAGACCGTCACGCGCCAGTTCCTGAGCCTGGCCGGCACGATCCAGAACTGTTCGGGCGGGCCGACCCCGTGGAACACGTGGATCACGTGCGAGGAGACCGTTCAAAAGGCGGCCAAGACCGGCCGGTTCACGACGGAAAGGGACCACGGCTACAACTTCGAGGTGCCCGCAAGGGCTGAAATCGGTCTCACCGACCCCGTGCCGCTCAAAGCCATGGGGAGGTTCCTCCACGAGGCTGTGGCGGTCGATCCCCGAACGGGGATCGTCTACCAGACCGAGGATTTGCGCGACGGGCTCATCTACCGGTTCATTCCCGATCGGCCGGGCAAACTGAGTGAGGGGGGGCGATTGCAAGCCCTTGCGATCGAAGAGAAGCCGAGGAAGGACACGCGCAACTGGACGCGCCGGGGGCTTCACGTTCGCCCCGGCGAGCCGATGGCGGTCGAATGGATCGATCTCGACGATGTCGAATCGCCGAACGACGACCTCCGCTACCGGGGCTACCGGGCGGGCGCGGCCCGGTTCGGCGGCGGGGAAGGTATGTGCGAAAGCGCCGGCTCGATCTACTTCGCGTGCTCGGTCGGCGGGCGCAAGCGCCTCGGCCAGATCTGGCGCTACGTGCCCAGTCCGGATGAGGGCGCCGAAACGGAATCGAAAAACCCGGGCGTGCTGGAGCTCGTGGTCGAGCCGAACGATCCCGGGGTCTTGCGAAGCGCGGACAACGTGACCGTTGCACCGTGGGGGGACCTCGTGCTGTGCGAAGATCACAGCGGCGATGAAGTGCGTCTCCTCGGCCTTACCGCTGCGGGCGAGTTCTACACCATTGCCTTGCACCACCTGCGCACCGAGTTCACGGGCGCCTGCTTTTCACCCGACGGCACGACGCTGTTCGTCAACTTGCAGGACGCTGGCCTGACCGTCGCGATCCGGGGGCCGTGGCCGGAGAAATCGAGCGCCAACGGCGGCGGAGCACCGAATAAGGGTGCAAACAAGAAACCGCGATGATCCTGGACAAGAGCCCCTATACGTTCGACCGCGTCGTTCGCATCGGCATCGCGGCCGCGTTCGTCTGGGCGCTGGTCTGGCTCATGGGCCGTCTCAGCGACGTGTTGATCCCGTTCGCCGCCGCGCTGCTGCTCGCGTACCTCATCCATCCCCTGGTCCGACTCATCGAGAAACGCGTCCGCAGGCGTGGCGCGGCGGTGGCGGTGGCGCTGTCGCTCATCGCCGCGGTCGCCGTCGGGTTCTGGTGGGCGCTGATACCCGTCATCGCGCACCAGGTAACCGACATGGGGCGCATTCTCTCCGACGTGGTGCACAATTCGGATATCGCCGAGCGGGCGGCCCAGAAGCTGCCGCCAAACCTGTGGCAGGCGATCAAGGATCTCGTCGCGCGCGATGACGTGCAGGCCGTCTTCAAGACCGAGAACTTCGCAGACGCCGCCAGAGCCGTAGGCAGCAAGGTCCTGCCCGGCGTGTGGGGTATCATCACGGGCACCGCGAATATCCTCATCACTCTGGTGGGGCTCACCGTCGTCGGTCTTTACCTGGTATTCCTGCTTCTCGATTACGAGGTGGTCAGCCGGAAGTGGAAGGCTCTGCTGCCGCCAACGTACCGCGAAGCGGCCGCCGATTTCCTGCGGGATTTCGAGAGCGCCATGAACCGGTACTTTCGCGGGCAGGCGGCCATGGCCCTTGTAGTGGGCGTCCTGTACGCGCTTGGGTTCTGGATGGTCGGTCTGCCGATGGGGATCCTGCTCGGGCTTTTCATCGGCCTGCTCAACATGGTGCCGTACCTTCAGATCGTCGGGCTGATCCCTGCCTACCTCTTCGCAACCATTGACGCGCTCGACAAAGGCGGGAGTCTATGGATCGAGATCGGGCTCGTAACGCTCGTGGTGGTGGTAGCCGAGATAGTGCAAAGTGCCGTCCTCATGCCACGGGTCATGGGCAAGGCGACCGGCCTCAGTCCCGTGGTCATCCTGTTGTCGCTGTCCGTGTGGGGGAAGCTCCTTGGGGTTTTCGGTCTGCTGATCGCGCTACCGATGACGTGCCTGTTGTACGCCTATTACCAGCGATACATTTTGACGGTGGGTGGTGAGGTGGACGCCTCCTTCGAGGTCGTGGAATAGAAACGGGTGATCCCATGTACACATATCTGCTGATCTTGCACGTCCTGGGTGCGTCGGTGTGGACCGGCGGCCACCTGGTGCTCGTGATCGGCTTCCTCCCGCGCGCGCTGCGGAATCAGGATCCCGCTCTGATCACGGGCTTTGAATCGAGGTTCGAACGAGTGGGAATCCCCGCGCTGATCTCCCAGGTGGTTACGGGGCTGTGGCTGGCGTACATTCGCGTGCCCGACGTCTCGCAGTGGCTTACGTTCAACACGTACCAGTCGACGCTCATCAGCCTCAAACTGGTCCTGCTTCTGGTCACCCTCGGTCTGGCCGCGCATGCCCGGGTGCGCATCATACCCCGACTGGACGCAAACCGGATGAGAGAATTAGCCTTTCACATGATAACGGTGACGGTTCTGGCGGTCCTCTTCGTGGTGCTGGGTGTCGGTTATCGCACCGGTGGAGTCCTTTGATCCGTGTCCCCGGCAACGGGCGGTTGACATAGCTGCTTGTCAATAGTAGGATTACGCCAAGCACGTGGCTCGAACGCCGGCAGGCATGTCCATCTCCGCGACCCGCCATGAATGACGATCCCATCGAGATTCCCATCGACGGCACGCTGGACCTGCACGCGTTTCACCCGCGCGACGTTGGAGAGTTGGTCGCCGACTACCTGTCGGAATGCCGCAAGAGGAACATTCTCGACGTGCGGATCATCCACGGCAAGGGGAAGGGGACACTTCGCGAAACCGTGCACACCGTTCTCGACCGGCTGCCCGAAGTGTCATCGTATCATATCGCCGGTGACCGCAGCGGTTGGGGTGCGACGCTGGTAACGCTGCGGGCACGAAACGAGCCGGACGGGCGATAGGCGTTCCGCCCGCCCGGCGTTATACCGTGGAACCTATGGAAATCGCCCTTCTCACGACTATTCTGGCCGCCGCGATTTTTCTGCTGATTACGCAGATCATCCGTATCGAACTCACCGCGCTGCTCATCATCGTCGCCTTGTCGGTCACGCGCCTCCTGGAGCCCGAGGAGGCGCTGTCGGGAATATCCGACGACGTCACCATCACCGTTGCGGGTATGTTGATGTTGAGCGCGGGTCTTGTGCGGACCGGGGCGCTGGACTATCTCGTACGCCTGGCGGGCAAGCTCCGCGTGTCGGGTCCGGCAGCGCTGATTCTGATCGTGGGAGTGATTGCCGCGGTGCTGAGCGCGTTCCTCACCAACACCGGCGTGGTCATCATGCTGATTCCGGTGGTCCTGCGCCTGTGCCAGAAAAACAACCTGATGCCGTCCAAGGTGATGATCCCGCTCAGCTATTTCGCAATTTTCGGCGGCACGTTGACGCTGATTGGCACCAGCACCAACATCCTCGTCGATGGCATGTTCCGCGAATCGGGTGGTAGTGGCTTCGGAATGTTCGAGTTCACGCCCATGGGAGTCTGCTACCTGATCCTCGGCGGCACGTTTCTCTTTTTCTTCTCGGACAAGGTCCTGCCGGAACGCAAGGTCTTGAGCCAGGTCCTCGAGCGGCGTCACCGGACCAATTTCGTGACCGAAATCGTCGTGCAGCAGCACAGCCCGTTCGCCGGCAAGACGCTCCACGACCTGCTGGTGGGTTTTGAAGGCGTGAAGATTCTCGAACTGGTGCGGGAGGAAGACGTAACGCTCAGGCCGGAACTGGATACGCGGGTGCAGGGTGAGGACATGTTGCTCATCGAGGGCAGCCCGCAGACCATTCACCGGATGCTGGAGAAGCAGGGACTGGACCTGGCGTCCGCCGTCGAGGACGACCGGCGCGTCAAGATAAGCCGTATCGACCTGGTGACCGTCGAAGCCGTGGTCACCCCGAACTCGCAGTTTTTCAACCAGCGGCTCCGGGACATCGGGCTCAACCGTCTCTACGACATCAAGGTGCTGGCCATCCAGCGCATGGGGCGTCACCTGCAGGTCCGCCTGCGAGAGATGAAGCTGCAGGTGGGAGACGTCATCCTCATTCAGGGTGAGCAGCGGGCGCTCCAGCAGTTGGAGGCGACTGCCAACGTTCTGCTCATCGAGGGTGTCGAGAAGACCATACACTTTTCGCGCATGGCGCCCCTGGCAGTCGGCGTGCTGGTGGCGGTCATCGCCGTGGCCGCGTTGCGGGTGTTGCCGCTGTCGGTGGCCGTGCTGGGGGGGAGCGCGGCAATGATGCTCTTTCGTTGCCTGCGGATCCGCGAGGCCCTGGCGGCCCTGGACAGCGCGGTGCTCCTGCTGCTCGCCGCGGCCCTCCCACTGGGGATCGCGATGGAAAAGACCGGTCTCGCCGGGACGATGGCCCGCTCGATACTCGGCCTGGCCCAGGACTTCGGCCCGGTGGTTCTCATCGCCGTACTGTACCTGATCACCAGCGTTCTTACCGCGTTCCTCACCAACGTTGCCACGGCGGCACTGCTGGTGCCGATCGTGCTCCAGATCGCGCTCGATCTGGGCGTCGACGCGAAACCGTTACTGATTGCCGTTACGTTCGGCGCCAGTGCCAGTTTCTTCACCCCCATCGGCTACCAGACCAACCTGCTCGTTATGGGCCCGGGCGGGTACAAGTTTCGCGATTATCTCCGGATTGGGTTGTTGATCAACCTGATCCTGTGGGTCGCCGCCACCGTCCTGATCCCCGTGTTCTGGTCGTTCTAGCGCTCCGAGAATTGTATCCCTGATTGCAGTTATCTTCGGCGGCCGGATGTGGTACGGTGGTTGTGCATACCCCAGGGCACGTCCAGTTTATTATGAGGAGGCAGAGAGGTGGCTGATTCACTAAGCATTACCGATAACAGGACCGGCGAAAAATACGAAGTCCCGATCTCATACGGGACCTATCCGGACTACGGCGCGTCGATTCCGGCGGCGGCGCTCAGGCAGATCAAGGCATCGGAGGACGACTTCGGGTTGATGACCTACGACCCCGGGTTTCTGAACACGGCGTCGTGCAAGAGCTCGATCACGTTCATCGACGGCGAGAAGGGGATCCTTCGTTATCGCGGCTATCCGATAGAAGACCTGGCCGACAAGAGCACTTTCCTCGAGGTCGCGTATCTTCTTCTGAACGGAGAGCTCCCGTCCAAAAAAGAACTCGAAGAGTGGACCTACAGCATCATGCACCACACCATCATCCACGAAAAGGTCAAGAAATTCATGGAGGGGTTCCACTACGACGCCCACCCGATGGGTATCCTCATCTCGACCGTGGCGGCGCTGTCGACGTTTTATCCCAAGGCGAAGGACAGCGGAAACCTCGACCGGCGGATCAAGCAGATCCACCGCCTGGTGGCCAAGATGCCGACCATCGCTGCCTTTGCGTACCGTCACCGTTTCGGCATGCCGTACTCGTACCCCGACAACGACCTGAGCTACACGGGTAACTATCTGAACATGCTCTTCAAGATGACGGAGCTCAAGTACGAGCCGAACCCAACGCTGGAACGTGCGCTGGACGTCTTGTTTATACTCCATGCCGATCACGAACAGAATTGCAGCACGAGCGCCATGCGCGCCGTGGGCAGCTCGCTGGCGGATCCGTACGTCTCGGTCGCCGGCGCGGCGGCCGCGCTCTACGGGCCTCTGCACGGCGGGGCCAACGAGCGGGTGTTGCTCATGCTGCGCGAAATCGGTGACGAGACCCGGGTGCCGGAGTAC
Source organism: Candidatus Krumholzibacteriia bacterium (assembly GCA_046754105.1). Classification (GTDB taxonomy): domain Bacteria; phylum Krumholzibacteriota; class Krumholzibacteriia; order WVZY01; family WVZY01; genus JAZGDW01. Next base: position 7,032 of record JBHHVD010000007.1, on the reverse strand, counting down.
ATGGAGAGGGCCAAGGCGGGCGAATTCCGCCTCATGGGATTTGGGCATCGCGTGTACAAGAACTACGACCCGCGAGCCCGGATTCTCAAAGACATGGCGCAAAAGGTCTTCGACGTCACCGGGACCAACCGGCTACTGGACATCGCGATGGAGCTCGAGCGTATCGCGCTCGAGGACGAGTACTTCGTCGAGCGCAAGCTCTACCCGAACGTCGATTTCTACTCGGGAATCATCTACCAGGCGATGGGCTTTCCCGTCGAGGTGTTTCCGGTGCTGTTCGCGATACCGCGGACGATCGGCTGGCTGGCGCAGTGGCAGGAGATGCTCGATGACTCCGATCAAAAGATCGCGCGGCCCCGGCAGGTCTATACCGGAGCGGACACTCGCAAGTACGAACCGGTCGACAAGCGCGGTTAGCGGGAACATCGTTCAGGTCGCCGGCATTTCCAGCGAGGCCGAAGCGCGAATGCTGGTGGAGTGCGGTGTGGATTTCCTGGGGTTTCCGCTGGCCCTGGACGTCCACGACGAAGAAATCTCCCGCCAGGACGCGGGCCGGATCATCCGCTCGCTGCTACCGCCACACTTCGGGGTCGTCATCACCTATCTCGATACGGCCCGTGACGTCATCGCGCTTTGTGACGCCCTCGGTGCCGGGCTCGTACAGCTTCACGGGCGCGTCGCGCCGGAAGAGCTCTCGCGTATCAAGAGGGCGCGGCCGTTCCTTCGGATCATCAAGAGCATCGTTGTCCGGCGGGAAGCCGAACCGGACTTCGCGACCTCCATCGATGATATCGCCCACGCCGTTGATGCCTTCATCATCGATACGTTCGACCCGGCGACCGGAGCCAGCGGGGCCACCGGTCAGACGCACGACTGGCGCGTCAGCCGCCGTATCGTCGAACGCTCTCCACGCCCGGTAATCCTCGCCGGTGGTCTCACGCCGGAAAACGTCGCGGACGCGATCGGGATCGTGCGGCCGGCGGGCGTCGATGCGCACACCGGTGTTGAAGACACCGCCGGCCGCAAGGACCGGCAGCGGGTGGGGAATTTCGTGCAACGCGCGCGTCACGCTTTCGGACGTGTTTGATGGCGGGATTGCACGATGCGTAGCAAGCCGTTATCATTGCCGGGAGAGCAGCGGCGGCCGCGGGGAAGTGTGTAGCGGACCATACCAATCCACGAATGGAGCGCGGACCGCATGAAAGCATCCGATCTCTTTGTCAAAGCGCTGGAAGCGGAGGGCGTCGAGTACGTTTTTGGCGTGCCCGGCGAGGAGAACCTCGACTTCCTCGAGTCGCTCCGCGATTCCACGATCAAGCTGATACTGACGCGGCACGAGCAGGCGGCGGGTTTCATGGCGGCCACCTACGGGCGCTTCACCGGCAAGGCCGGCGTGTGTCTTGCCACCCTCGGACCCGGAGCCGCTAACCTCGTGACGGCCGCCGCCTATGCGCAACTCGGCGCGATGCCGATGCTCATGATCACCGGGCAAAAGCCCGTCAAGCACAGCAAGCAGGGTCGGTTTCAGATTGTCGACGTGGTCGACATGATGAAGCCGCTCACCAAGTACACGCACCAGATCGTCAGCGGCGACAACATACCGTCACGGGTTCGAGAAGCGTTTCGCATGATGGAACGCGAGCGCCCGGGTGCAGCCCACCTCGAGTTGCCCGAGGACGTCGCCCGCGAGGAATGCAGTGCCAGCGTGATCCCGAAAAGCTACTCGCGCAGACCGGTAGCGGAGGAAAAAGCGATCGCCAGGGCCGTCGCCACCATCGAGGGGGCCCGGCACCCGCTGCTGCTGATCGGCGCCGGCGCGAACCGCAAGACCACGTGCCGCATGCTGCGGGCGTTCATTGACAAGACGGGCATCCCTTTTTTGAGCACGCAGATGGGTAAGGGCGTGGTCGATGAGCGCGACCCGCTTTTCCTGGGTAACGCGGCGCTTTCTTCCGGAGACTTCCTGCACCGCGCGATCGATCATGCCGACGTCATCATAAACGCCGGGCACGATGTGGTTGAGAAACCCCCGTTTTTCATGCGGCCGGGAGGAGTTACCGTCATCCACCTCAACTTCGAGTCCGCGTCCGTCGATGCCGTTTATTTTCCCCAGGTGTCTGCCGTAGGGGACATCGCCAACACAATCTGGCAAATCACGGAGCGGATCACGAAACAGAAATTGTGGGACTTCTCATATTTTATGAAAGTGCGTGAGTGTGTCGAGGCTCACTTGCTCGAAGGCACCGGCGACGGGCGCTTTCCCATGTACCCCCAGCGCATCGTGGCCGACGTTCGGCGGGTTATGCCCTCCAACGGCATCATTGCCCTCGACAACGGCGTCTACAAGATCTGGTTCGCGCGCAATTACAAGGCGCACCAGACCAACACGGTGATTCTCGACAATGCGCTGGCGACGATGGGCGCGGGGCTGCCGTCAGCGATGGCGGCACATCTCGTGTGCCCGGGACGCCGGATCATGGCGATCTGCGGTGACGGTGGTTTCATGATGAATTCGCAGGAGCTGGAGACGGCGGTGCGGCTCGAGATGAACCTGCTCGTGCTCATATTGAGGGACGACGCCTACGGCATGATCAAGTGGAAACAGGCGGGGATGGGGCTGCCCGCCTTCGGGCTCGACTACGGCAACCCGGATTTTGTCAAGTACGCGGAAAGCTACGGCGCGCGCGGTTACCGGATCGAAAAGGCTGGTGAACTGGTGCCGGTGATGGAACGGTGTTTCGGCGAACCGGGTGTGCACGTGATCGATCTGCCGGTCGATTATTCCGACAACGACCGCATCCTGAATCGTGACATACAAGAGAGGAGCCGGCTCGTGTGAGCGCCACCGGCGGCGGGAGGCACCGGCCAGCAAAGGAGTCGTGATGGCAGAGAAGTTTCAGTTGAAGATACCGGGGGCGGCGACGAATGACGGGGTCCTGAAGGTAAGGGCACCCTACGACGGGCGGGAGATCGGCTCGGTGGTCGCCGCCGACGCAAAGGCGGTGGACGCGGCCCTCGAGAACGCCACACGTGTGTTTCGCGACCGTGACGGATGGCTAAAGCCCTCCGAGCGCATGGCGATCCTGCAAAAAGCGGCAGGTATCATAAGCGGCCGGGCCGGGGAACTGGCCGTGGAAGCGGCGCGCGAAGGAGGCAAGCCGTTGATCGATTCGCGCGTGGAAGTGGCGCGCGCCATCGACGGAGTCAAGAACTGCATCGAGGTCTTGAGAACGGAGTCGGGCCGGGAAATCCCCATGAATTTGAACGCCGCTTCGGAGGGCCGTCTGGCCGTGACGCGCCGGGTGCCCCTGGGCGTGGTCGTTGCGGTGAGCGCGTTCAACCACCCGCTCAACCTCATCGTTCACCAGGTGTGCCCGGCCGTGGCCGTCGGCTGTCCGGTGATCGTCAAGCCGGCCGAGGATACGCCGCTGTCGTGTTTCCGGCTCGTGGAGATCCTGCACGAGGCCGGGCTGCCGGAGGCCTGGTGCCAGGCGCTGGTGGTGAACGATCTGGACAACGCCACACGGCTGGTGACCGATCGCCGCGTCGCGTTTTTTTCCTTTATCGGCAGTGCCCGTGTTGGGTGGATGCTGCGCTCCCGGCTGTCGCCCGGCACACGCTGCGCGCTGGAGCACGGCGGCGCAGCGCCGGTGATCGTCGCGGCAGACGCGGACCTGGACACGGCCCTGCCGCTTCTCGCCAAGGGGGGGTTCTACCACGCGGGTCAGGTGTGCGTGTCGGTACAGCGCGTGTTTGCCGAACGATCCGTCGCCCGAGAGGTCGCCGGGCGACTGGCGGAGGCGGCCGGCAAACTCACCGTCGGTGACCCAACGCTCGAAGCGACGGACATCGGCCCGCTCATCCGGCCCGCCGAGACCGACCGCGTAGAGCAGTGGGTCGAGGAGGCGGTAAAGGGTGGTGCCGAGTTGCTTGCCGGTGGCAAGCGGATTTCCGATTCGTGTTACGAGTGCACGGTACTCCTGAACCCGCCCGAGGATGCCTGGGTGAGCCGCGAGGAGATATTCGGGCCGGTCGTGTGCGTGTACGCGTACGACGACATCGATGAGGCGATGGCCAGGGCCAACGCGCTGCCCTTTGCGTTTCAGGCCGCGGTGTTCACGAGGGACATTGATACGGCGATGCACGCCTGCTCCCGGCTCGACGCCAGCGCGGTCATGGTCAACGATCACACGGCGTTTCGCGTCGACTGGATGCCCTTTGCGGGCCTGCGGGAGTCGGGCCTCGCCGTGGGTGGGATTCCCTATACGATGCGAGATATGCAGATCGAAAAACTAATGGTGCTCAAGTCCGGCGAGCTCTAGGGCGCGGCCCGTCGCGCAAGCGGTGAATGACATGGGCGAACAAGATATCCAAGGCGGCACCGATCAGCACCAGCTGCGGGCGTTTACCAAGGCTCTGCTGGAGGACGTGCAGGCGATCGAACGCATGATCGCCGGGGGGCTGATCGAGTCTGGTGTCCGGCGTATCGGTGCCGAACAAGAGATGTTTCTCGTGGACCGGGCGATGCATCCGGCCATGTCGGCGCTCGACCTGCTCGATCGGCTCGACCACCCGCAGTTCACGACCGAGTTGGGCCTTTTCAATCTCGAAGTCAATCTCAGCCCCCAGAGTTTCGGTGGCGACTGCCTGTGGCGCATGGAGCAGGAACTCGAGGGTCTGCTCGCGCAGGCACACCGGGCGGCGAAGAGCGTCGAGAGCCGGGTGCTGCTGACCGGCATCCTGCCGACGATGAAACAAAAAGACCTGACCCTGGCGTCGATGACGCCCCAACCGCGCTACCTGCAGCTCAACCGGACCATGAGCGAACTGCGAGGTGGCGATTTCAGCATGCTGATCAAGGGGCTCGACGAGCTGGGCGTCAACCACGACAACGTGATGTTCGAAGCCTGCAACACCAGTTTCCAGGTTCACTTCCAGGTGGGTGCGGACGAGTTCGCCCGGCTCTACAACCTCGCGCAGGCGGTGACGGCTCCGGTGCTGGCTGCTGCGGTCAATTCTCCCGTGTTCCTCCAGCACCGGCTGTGGCACGAAACAAGGGTCGCCCTGTTTCAGCAATCGCTCGATACGAGGTCGGAAACCCACCAGGCGCGCAAGGCGCCTCCCCGCGTGGTCTTCGGCGAGCGCTGGGTAAAGGAGTCGGCGCTCGAAATCTTCCGCGAAGACATTGCCCGTTTCCGAGTGTTAATCGCGAGCGAGCCCGAAGAATCACCGCTGGAGATGCTCGATCGTGGTGACATACCGCCGCTGGGCGCCCTGCGCCTGCATAACGGCACCGTCTACCGCTGGAACCGGCCCTGTTATGGTATTCGCGACGGCGAGCCCCACCTGCGTATCGAACACCGTGCGCTGCCCGCGGGGCCCACCGTCGTAGACGAGATGGCAAACGCGGCATTTTTCTTCGGCGTCATGACGGCGCTCGGTGACAAGTACGACGACATTACGGACGTCATGGCTTTCGACGACGCCAAGAACAATTTTCTCCTCGCGGCGCGTTACGGTCTGGAGGCGAGGCTGAGGTGGATCGAGGGCCGCGCGGTGTCCGCCGACAAGCTGATTCTAAAGGAGCTGCTGCCGCTGGCCCGCAAGGGGCTCCGCTCGCGCAAGGTCCGTTCGCGGGACATCGACCGTTACTTGGGCGTGATCGAGCGCAGGGTGAAATGCGGCCGCACGGGAACCCAGTGGATGCTGGATTCGCTCTCCGCGATGGCCCCCGGAAGCCGTACCGAAGAGCGTTACAGGGCGCTGACCGCCTGCATGTACGAACGCTTCCTCACCGGCAAACCGGTGCACGAGTGGGAGCCGGCGCAGCTGGACGAGGCCGTCGATTGGCGTGACAACTACCGGACGATCGAGCAGGTGATGGCCACGGATCTGTTTACCGTTCATCCGGAAGACCTGGTCGACCTCGCCGCCAACCTGATGGATTGGGAGCACATCCGTCACGTACCCGTGGAGGACAACGAGGGAAAGCTCGTCGGGCTGGTGTCTCACCGCCAACTGCTGCGGCTGGTCGGGCGCGGGCTCAAAACGGGTGGCGAGCCGGTCGCGGTGCGCGAAATCATGACCGCCGACCCGATCACGGTAGGACCGCAGACGGAATCGTTGCGCGCGATGGAGATCATGCGCAAGAATGGTGTGAGCTGCCTGCCCGTTGTGAGCGACGACAACAAGCTGGTTGGTATCGTGACCGAGGTCGATTTTATCAACGCCGCGGCGAAGCTGCTGGAAGAACAACTACGCGAGTCATGACAACAAGCGGCGAATCAACACTGGAGCCAACTTCCCGAGAGCCCACCGGCGAACGGATCATCGGTGAGTACGGCGATGCGGCCGGCCCATTACTCATCACGATCGCCGGTTTGCACGGCAACGAGCCCGCGGGAGTCAACGCGTCTCGGCGGGTGCTGGAGCGGTTATGTCGCGAACGTCCGGCGATGCGCGGGCGCGTGGTCGCGTTCATCGGCAATCTACGTGCGCTGCGGCAGGGAAGGCGTTTTATCGACAGCGACATGAACCGTATGTGGTCCCCCGGCGCGCTCGATGCTGTCCGTAACGCGACTGCGGATGGCCTGAGCGCAGAGCAACGCGAGCAACGCGACCTGCTCGCATGCGTAGAACCAGAGCTGGGCAACGGCCGCCGCCCGGTGACCATTGTCGACCTGCATTCCACGTCGGCCGACGGCGCCCCGTTTTGCATTATCAGCGACACGCTGCAGAACCGGCGGGTCGCGTTCCCGTGGGCGGTGCCGGTTATCCTGGGGCTCGAAGAAGCGATCGACGGCACCATCCAGGAATACTTCGGCGCGCGCGGGCACGCCACCGCCGCGGTGGAAGGCGGACAGCACGGCGACCCGCGGACCGCGGATCATCTGGAGTCGATACTGTGGATCACGCTGGTATCCATCGGTCTTCTGCGTCGCCCCGACGTGGGCGACCTCGATGCGCACCGGCGGCGGCTGGAGCGGGCCGCGGCCGGCTTGCCGGCCGTCGTGGAGGTGTTCCATCGGCACG
>JBHHVD010000006.1:0-52904 GCA_046754105.1 Candidatus Krumholzibacteriia bacterium | reverse complement strand
GCAGTGGAGGCACTCACGTCCGTGAACGAGCCGGTGATGATCGTCGTGATGGGTACGCTGGTCGGTGGCATGCTGATAGCGATGTACCTCCCGATGTTCAAGCTGATCAACGTCATTGGAGGCTAGTGAAGATGGGGGAACTCAGGCCATCGGGTTCATTCCTGAATCCGCGGGCGCTCGGGTGGTTCGTGGGCCTGAGAATGATTGTGCTCACGCTGGTGGTGGGTGCGGGGATAATGATCGTCCAGCTGAGCCACAGCGAGTTCTCGGTCGGCCCGCTCTACCTGATGCTCGTCCTCAGCTATGCCGTGGGGGGGATGTTTTACGCGGGGCTGCGGTTGCGGCTCGACCCGGTAACGGGTGCATGGTTGATGATGATCGCGGACATCGCGCTGGTAACGGCGATTCTTCGGTACAGCGGCGGTGTCGCCAGTCAGTTCGCGCTGATCTACTGCTGGCCGATCATAGCGGCTGCGTTCCTGTTGGAGGTAACGGGCGGACTGGTGATCGCGATCCTGGCCAGCCTGCTGTATATCGGATACGGCGTCCTGGAGTCACAGGGCGTGTTGGCTCCGAATGCAGCAGGGCCGGAGGCGATTGTGCGTGGGCCGGAGTTCTTGCAGATGTACATGCACGTCTCGCTTTTTCTGCTCGTGGGCGCGCTGAGCGGCTACCTGGCGGAACGTATCAGTCAGAAGGGCCGACAGCTGGATCGCGCGGAGAGTAAGCTGAGGCAACTCAAGGTCGACACCGACAGTATTCTCAATAACATGAGCAGCGGGGTAATGGTGATCGATTTCGAGGGAAGCATCCTTTCGATCAATCCGAAAGCCGAGCAGATCCTCGGCGTGGACAGGAAGGATATTGAGACGATGAACGCCGCTACGGTCTTCGCGGCAACGACGCCGGAATTGGGGGGCGAGCTTGCAAAGGCCCTGCAGTTCAAGGAGAGCAAGTCACGTCACGAGATGACGGTCCGGCGTGCCGGCGGCAAGGACCTGCCGTTGGGTATTAGCATTTCTCTGCTCAGGGATGATGAGGGCAACAAGAGAGGCATCATAGCGGTCTTTCAGGACCTTACCGAGGTGAGGGACATGCAGGAACGGGTCAGAAAGGCGGATCGTCTGGCTGCGGTCGGCGAGTTATCGGCCGGCATCGCCCATGAGATCCGGAATCCGCTGGCGTCGATCAGCGGGTCGATAGAAATGCTCAACAACGAGCTCGACCTGGATAGCGAGAACAGGCGGTTGATGGAACTCATCATGAAGGAATCCGATCGTCTCGATCGTATCATTACCGATTTTCTGGAGTTTGCCCGTCTCAGGCCACCGGCCATGGACGAGGTATCGGTCTGCCGGTGCCTCGACGAAGTTCTGGCGCTGCTCGAGAACAACACCACTCTGAGGTGCCAGGCCAGGGCGGAGATCGGCAACGAAGTCAAGGACGTGGTCGTCAGGTTCGACGAGGAGCAGATGAAGCAGGTGTTCCTCAACCTGGCCATCAACGCCTGCGAGGCCATGGAAGAAGGCGGCACGCTGACGATACGCGCACGCAGGCTTGCCGATGGGTCGCTGTCCGTCGCGTTTCAGGACGAAGGGGGCGGCATCAGCGAGGAGGCTTTCGACCGGCTCTTCGAGCCGTTTTTTACCACCAAAGAGGGTGGAACGGGGCTGGGGCTGGCGATCGCCAACAAGATCGTGACGGCCCACGGGGGCCGCATCCAGGCAAAAAATCGGGCACGCGGGGGCGTCGAGATGTCCATCGTGTTCCCGAGTACGACCATACTCGTGAATCGCAGCCAGCGTGAAACGCTGGGATCGCTGACCTGATCGCACTGAAGAAAGGCACGGGAGAACCTGAATGGCCGGAGAAAGAATTCTCATTGTAGACGACGAAAAGAGTATGTGCCAGTTCCTGTCCATTATGCTCCGTAAGGACGGCTACAAGATCACGGCCGTGAACAACGGCAAGAAAGCGCTGGACCAGATAAACAACTCCAGGTTCGATCTCATCATTACCGACATCAAGATGTCCGGGATGGACGGCATCGAGCTGCTCGCCGAGATCAAGAAGGTCGATGCATCGACGCCGGTGATCATCATGACGGCGTACGCGTCGCAGAAGACGGCGATCGCCGCCGTGAACCACGGCGCCTTTCATTATCTGATCAAGCACGCCAAGAACGACGAGATCCGGACGGTCATTCGCAACGCGCTGGACATGAAACGGGTGCGGGCCGAGAACCAGCTTCTAAAGAAGCAGTTGAGGAGATCCAGCGATTTCAAGACCATCATTGGCAAGAGCGAGGAAATCGACAAAGTATTCGCGCTCGTGGACAAGGTCGCTGACACGGACAGCACGATCCTCATTGACGGCGAAAGCGGGACCGGCAAGGAACTCATCGCGCGCGCGATCCACTTTCGATCGAGCCGGGCCAACAACCCGTTCGTCACCATCAACTGCGGCGCCCTGCCGGAGAGCCTGCTGGAGAGCGAGTTGTTCGGCCACGTCAAGGGATCGTTCACCGGTGCGATCCGCGACAAGGACGGGTTGTTCAAAGTCGCTCAGGGCGGGACGTTTTTCCTCGACGAGGTCGGGGAGACATCGCCGACCATCCAGGTAAAACTCCTCAGGGTATTGCAGGAGCGGGAGATCATCCCCGTCGGCGGGACCAACCCCATCAAGGTAGACGTGCGGCTGATTGCGGCCACCAACGCCGATCTGGCTCGGGCGGTCAAGCAGGACAAGTTCCGGGCGGACCTCTACTACCGGCTCAATGTGATCCCGATCAACCTGCCGCCTCTGCGCCGCCGCAAGGAGGACATACCGCTGCTCGTGACCCATTTCCTGAAGAAATTCAATGAAAACCTCAAGCCGGAGGCGCGCAAGGACATATGCAGGGACGCGCTGGACCTGCTCGTCAACTACGGCTGGCCGGGCAACGTCAGGGAGCTCGAGAACGTCATCGAACGCGCGGTCATCCTGGAAGATACGGCCAAGATCGGCGTCGACGCACTCCCCGAGAACGTTCGCAACCGGGATAGAAGTTCCCAGCGGCTGATTACCGACAAGGCCCAGGTAACCCTGGAGGAGCTCGAGAAGGAGTACCTGATAAAGGTCCTCGAGGACACCAACTGGCAGAAGAAACGCGCCAGCGCGATCCTGGGTATCAACGCATCGACGCTCTACCGGAAGATCCAGCGCTACGGCCTCGAAGCGCGGCGCAAGAAGGAGATGGCCGACCAGGATTGAGAGATCGCAGGTTGCAATTTGGCCGTTCTCGAAGACCCGCGCGTTTCCACCGGCCATGCCGGGGACGGATAAATCGAGTAACATTTGTGTTAGCAACAGGTTGAGAAGGTATCCACGATCGACGGGGGTTGGCATATTACTTGCCAAACCTCTGGAACAGGATCGGGAAGACAGTCGGGCCAAGGTTAGAGACCGACGTTACAAGAAAGGGAGGTTCTTCCGATGAAGAACAAGGGTTTCACACTGATCGAGCTTATGATCGTTGTGGTCATTATCGGTATTCTCGCGGCCATCGCGATTCCGAACTTCATTAGCATGCAGGCGCGTGCCAAGGAAGCTTCGATGAAGTCGAACTGCCACACCGTGCAGTTGGCTGCCGAGGACTTTGCCGTCCAGAATAACGGCGTGTATGCCGCCAACGTTGGTGTCGACACGACACCGGCGGGCGACACCATTACCGCCATGCTGCCCGGCGGAGCCCTGCTCCAGAATCCGTTCACCAAAGCTGCCACCGAGCCGGTCAACGGCGCGGCCGCGGCCAACCCGGGCGAGACGGCTTATGCGCCAATCGTCCAGGCTGCCGTGAACGTGGGTTATACGATCACCGGTTATGGCAAGGCGGCGTTGATTCTGACGCTGTCGAGCGGTCAATAACACGACCGGCGATCGATCGGGAAAAGGCGGAAGACGAATGTCTTTCGCCTTTTTTCTTTGCCCTTTCGGTACGAATCGTGCAAAAAGGGCTGCAGGTGCCTTGAAGCTGGCAACTAATCCGCCACACCCAATAGACATGGCTGTACTCGAACTGGAAAATATCTCGAAGTCTTTCTCGCGAGGATTCTGGGGGCGGAAGCTCTCCGTGCTGACCGGACTTTCCCTGCGCATCGAGCGGGGTGAAGTGTTCGGCCTCCTGGGACACAACGGTGCGGGCAAGAGTACGACGATGCGGGTCATCCTGGGGCTGTTGCGTCCCGACGCGGGTCGTATCAGTCTCTTTGGCGGCGAGGGAGCCTCCCGCGCGAGCCGGGCCAGGATCGGTTTCCTGGGCGACGAGAACGGTCTCTACCCCCACTTCAACGCGCGCGAGATGATGCAGCTCACCGGGCAGTTGCTCGGTATGAACCCGGCCGTGTTGAAGGACCGGCAGCGCGAGCTCCTCGCCGGTGCCGGTCTCGAGGCACACTCCCGGATCCGAATCAAGAAATACTCGAAAGGAATGCGGCAGCGGCTGGCGATCGCCCTTACGATCCTCGGCGACCCCGAGTTCCTGATACTGGACGAACCGTACAGCGGGCTCGACCCGATCGGCCGCCGGCAGGTGCGGCGGCTCTTGCTCGGCTTGAAGGAGCGCGGCAAGACCATCCTGCTCAGCTCGCACATCGTCCCCGACGTCGAAGCGGTGTGCGACCGCGTCGGTATACTGAGGGACGGGCACGTCTCGAAATGCCTCGCCCTCGACCACATCTTCCGGGAGAAATCGAGCAGCGTCGAGGTGACGGTCTCGGGTGTGGATCCGGCGGACTTCGAAGGGGCCTCCGAAATGGAGAAAGTGTATCACCACGACCGCGCGCTGGTGCTGCGCTGCCGCGGTCGCGAGACGGTCCGCGCGGTGATCTCCAGGACCTACGAGTTGGGGGGAGAGGTGCTGGAGGTAAAACCGCTCAAGTTCAACCTCGAGGATTACCTTTTCGAGGCGCTCACCAGCGAACCACCGGCGGCGGTCGAAGCGGCCCCGGTACAAACCAAGGACAGGCCTTATGCCCATCATCGGTAACCGCGCCGCCCCCATGTTGACCATCGCCCGTTTCACGGTACTCGGCTACATCAAGGAACGAGTGCTGCTGGTCGTTGTGGCCTTCGCCTTCATCCTGATGATCTCCTCCTACGTGCTGGCGCCGCTCGCCGTTGGCGCGCAGAAAAAGATCATCGTCGATATCGGGCTGGCGTCGATCTCACTGCTCGGGGTTCTGCTCGTGATCCTGCTCGGGGCCAGTTCCTACTCGCGCGAAAGGGAGAAGGGGATTCTGCCGAGTCTGCTCGCGAAACCGATCAGCCGGGTCGATTTCGTCGTCGGCAAATACCTCGGCACGACGATCGCTATATCGACGGTGATGGTGTTTATGGGATGCGTCTATCTTCTCGCCATGGCGCTGAGCCGCAACGCGCTCAATACGACGATGTTTCTGGCCATGTACCTGTCCATCATCGAAGTCGCCCTGTTGACAGCAGTGATGACCTTTTTCTCGTCCTTCACTTCACCGTTGCTCAGTTCCTTCTTTACCCTGTGTGTTTTTATCGCCGGCCACCTGAGCAAAGACCTGTTCGGGTTCGCCGAGCACTTTGGCAATACGGCTTTCCGGCTTCTGGCTGCCGGCGGCTTCTATGTCCTGCCGAACCTCTCTCTCTTGAACATACGATCCGAAGCGGTCCACGGCCTGCCCCTGCTCGAGGGCTACAGCTCTTCGGTGACGATGTACGCGGGCTTCTACACCCTGTTCCTGCTGTTCGTCAGTTCGTTCATCGTCCGGCGCAAGGACATCGTGTGATGAGATCCCATCACTTGCGAAGGGCATCGTTCTACCTGGCGGGAGTCTTGTTTCTGGCGGGGCTGGTGTGGACGACGGCCCGCGTGCAGCCCTACCGGTACCGGCCCTACCTGCACGAGACGCTCTATTTGCCGTCGGGAAAATTCGTCCGCCAGCTCGCCCTGGACTACAAGCAGATCGCGGCCGACATGGTGTGGCTCTCGGCGATCCAGTACTACGGTGACTACCGGCAAGGCAACCACAGTCTCGCCTACTTCAAGGGGCTGATAGACATTGTGACGACACTGGATCCACACTTCATCTTCGCCTACGTTTTCGGGGCACTGGTCGTGTCGGAAGACGTCGGCAACCTGCAAACCGGCGTCGATATCCTCAAGGGTGGTATGGCGCAGAATCCCAGCTGCTGGCGGCTGCCGTTCGAGATCGGTTTCTTGAGCTATGTGAACCAGGTGGACTTCGAGTTGGCCGGACGCTACCTCAACCTTGCAGCCCGCATGCCGGACGCGCCGGAGTATGTCCAGCGATTCGCGGCCTTCGCGTATTCGCGGGCCGACCGCCACGGCTCGGCGGTGCGCTTATGGGAAGAGTACATGGATTACACCGATGATCCGTTGTTAAAGGAACTCGCCGGACACTACATCGACAAGATCAAACACGGCATGCCGCTGCGAGGACATCCCGAAGAAAATGACTGATCCGCTTGCCATCGGTACCGCAACCGTATTCGGGCTTCTCCTGGGGAGTTTCCTGAACGTCGTCATCTACCGCCTTCCACGCGGAGAGTCGGTGGTCGTGGGCCGGTCGCGGTGTCCGCGCTGCCGGGCAGTGATACGCTGGTTCGACAACATCCCCCTGGTGAGTTATCTAACACTCGCAGGCCGCTGCAGGCGGTGCACGGCGGCGATTCCGGTACGGTATCCGGCGGTCGAGCTGGTCTCGGCAATCATTGCCGCCCTCGTCTTCTACCATTATGGGCTCTCCCTGCAAAGCGTCTGGATCTACGGTTTTCTCTCGACGCTGCTCGTGGTCACCGTCGTCGACTGGTCCCACCGGATCATCCCGGATGTCCTCTCGCTGGGGGGCGTCGTATTCGGGTGGGCGGGAGCGGTGGTGTGCCTCGACCTCAACCTCGTCGAGTCGATGATCGGGTCCCTCGCCGGAGGGGGGTTGATTCTAGCCATCGCGTTGACTTACAAGGCGTTACGAAAGGCCGATGGCATGGGGGGCGGGGACGTCAAGCTGATGGCCATGATCGGCGCGTTCGTCGGCTGGAAGATGATTTTTCCGGTTCTGTTCCTGGCGTCCTTCGTGGGGTCGGTATACGGCATCTATCTGATGCGCAAGGGCGGGGACGGCAAGACCGCGGTCGCATTCGGTTCCTTCCTGGCTCCGGCGGCCACCGTCGTATTCGTGTTCGGTGCCCGCCTGTGGGCGCTCTATCTGGGCCGGTAGCGCGCAACTCCTTTTGCGATAATTGCATTGTGCAGTTTGCAACGGCGGGACGGTGCCGCCCGCGCCGGACACGTCTGTGCCTAACCCGTTGTAATGACAATAGATTACGTCGCTTCGTGGCGGCGCGTTAAATGGCATATTTGTTGCGAACAGCCGGTGGCAAGGTCAAAGAAAGCCGGGGGTTTCGTGCCCGCTTTGCCGGGAATACGGGTCCCCTTCAACTGGAGTCCCCGGGGGTTGCAACACCACATACGGAGCGAACTTCCTCCAGAGAAGGCTGGTGTAAGAAATGAAGCTGTTTTCCAAGAAGAGCAAGTCGTCGGTTGGTCTCGACATCGGGTCGAGTCTGATAAAGATCGTCGAGATCGATCATTCCAAAGACCTGCCGACTCTGACCAAGTACGGCGTCATCAAGCTGCCGCCGGAAGCGATCGTCGAGGGCGAGATCATGGACCGGAGCCTCGTGATCGAGGGGATCCAGGAATGTATGGCCAAGGCGAATATTGAAAAGAAAGACGTCATCTCGGCCGTTTCGGGGCGCGCCGTCATCGTCAAGAAAGTCGTCATGGACAAGATGAACCCCGACGACGCCAAAGAAGCGATCTTTTGGGAAGCAGAACAGCACGTCCCGTTCGATATCGACGACGTGTGTCTCGATTTCGAAGTGCTCAAGGAAGACGTCGGAGCCAACCAGATGGAGATCCTGCTGGTTGCAGCGAAGAAGGAAATGGTCAACACACACGCGGAGCTAATCCGTGACGCCGGTTTCGAGCCGGTGATCATCGACGTGGATTCGTTCGCGGTACAGAACGCCTACGGCATGAGCGTCGGCGAGGTATGGGCGGGTGTCACCGGCCTGATCAATATCGGGTCCGACGTTACCAACATTAACATCGTCCAGGACAACATCCCGCTTTTTACCAGGGACCTCAGCATCGGTAGCAGCATGTTTATCGAGGCCTTGCAGCGGGAGATGGGCGCGAGTTTTGAAGAAGCGGAAATGATGATCAGCGGCGAGAGTGACGTGGAGGACGATGGCGAGAAGGTCCGCACGATCATCGCCGACACCTGCGAGGACCTGTCGATGGGTATCGAACGATCGGTTTCATTCCTGAAGACTGCCGGTGACGCCGAACAGCTGGACGAGGTCGTTCTGAGCGGTGGCGGTGCCCGTATCCCCTGGCTGCAGGAAATCCTCGGTGAAAAGCACAACATCGAATTCAAGCTGAATAGCTCGGTATCCAGCATTCAGCAGGACGGAGATTTGATGTCGAACACCGTCGACGAACTCGACAAAGTCGCGCCGTTGCTTACCGTCTCACTTGGCCTGGCCCTTAGAAGGGAGGACGACTAATGATTAAGATCAATCTGCTCCCCGTGTCGGAACGGCAGACGAAACGGCGCTTGTCCCTGCCATCGTTCTCCGGCAGCGGCACCCTGGCCATTTGGGGCCTGGTCATCGTCGGGCTCTACGCCGGTATGGTGGTAGCCATGGCGACGCTGCAGGCAAGAAGGATCAAGGACCTGGAGCACAAGGTAGCCGAGGCGCGCAAAGAGGCGGCGGAGCTTGCTCCCCAGCTGGAAAGAATTCGCAAGCTCACCAAGGAAAGGGAAGAGGTAAACAAGCGTTTGGGTGTCATCGCGGCGCTGGACAGGGATCGATACTACCGGGTCCAGGTTCTGAACGACATCAGCAAGAAGTTGCCGGCAAACTGCTGGTTGACGTCGGTAAGGGAGCAGTCACCTACCTCGCTGGCGATCGAGGGCATTACCTTCTCGAACTACATAATCGCCGACCTGATGAACAATCTCGGTAAGTCGGATCGTTTCAATCAGATCGATCTGACCATCGCGCAGGAGGGACGCGTGCTGGAACAAAGCGTGGTCAAGTTCAATCTACAATCAAGAATGACATCACGATGATGAATCGAATCGCCAATCGGGGAATGACGAAAGGCTTGTCATGAATTTGAAAGATCCAAAAGTGGTGAAGATTCTACTGGGAGTGGTGGTCGTCGGGCTGTTGAGCTACGTCTACTTCGGCACGACGGTGCTGCCCTTCGGATACCAGGTACGCAAAGCGCGCATCACGACTCTCGAGCAAGAGTACTCCAAGCTGAACGCGGACCTCGAAAAGGCCAGGAAAACCGTGGGCAGACTCGCGCAATTGGAGGCGGAGTATGACAGGCTGCACGAACAGTGGCTGGACGCGCGTGAGCTGCTGCCCGAGGAACACGAGATGCCGGATCTGCTTCGAAAGGTAACGACGGCCGGAAACAAGGCCGGTGTGGAATTCATGCTCTTTCAACCCACGCCCGTCGAAATCAAAACCGATTACAAAGCCCACCCCGTAAAGATCAAGGTTCGCGGCGGGTACCACCAGCTGGGCATCTTCCTCAGCCGTTTGGCCAACATGGATCGGATCATCAACGTTTCGAGTTTGGATGTGACCACCGCCAAAGGGGCCCGCGGGGGCAGGCGGCAGGATGACAGCAGGCACACCGTCGTGGCGAGCTTCACACTCACGGCGCACACGCTGATCAAAGGAGCTGGAGATGAGACCGATGCCGAATAGACAGGCGCTGATGAGCTTGATCGCGGCCGCTGTCGCCCTTTTGGTTCTCGGGGCGCAGGACCCCGCGCTGCGCGCCGAAACCGCCAAGAAAAAAAGAACGAAAACGAGCATCCGGGAAAACAGCTTCTACTATAGTGCATTTAATCGAAGAGACCCGTTCTCCTCTCTGGTACGGGGTGAGTTTGTCAGTGAAAAGAAAATGACACCTATCGAGCTGGGACGCGTTCAGCTCGTGGGCGTCGTCAGGGGTGAATTGGATCGGTTTGCGCTTCTAGAGGACGACAAGGGATTCAGTTACATCCTGAGAATTGGTGATCGCGTAAAGAACGGTTCCGTAGTCGCAATAGGCGATAGATCGATGGTAGCCAGGGTGACGAATTTTGGGCAGACGAGAAAGTTGACTCTGCACCTCGCCAAACGAGAAGAAGGAGAGAGAAAATGAAAAAGCTCTTCATGATCCGCAGATCGGTGCTGGTCGTGGGCCTTGCGGCAGTGCTGGCAGCCGGCACCACGGTCAGGGGCGACACATCGAGCATCAATTCGCTCAAGGTCGAAAAGAGCACAGGGTCTTCCAGCTTCGTCATCTCGAAGATGGGCGCCATCGACGTGCAGGACTTCGTTATGGAGGATCCACCGCGGCTGGTGCTGGATTTTCTGGGCGCGAAGCACGATCTGTCTGGCAACAAGTTTGACGGGGACGGGCAGTTCGTTCGGCGGGTAAGAAGCAGTCAGTTCAGCTTCGAGCCGGATGAGGTGACGAGAATCGTCTTCGATCTCGAGGATGGCGTCTCTTACGAGGTATCCAACTTGAGTCAATCGGTGACCGTTCGCTTCTTCAAGAAGGGCGGTGCGCAGGCCGTTCGCAAGCCGAAGACGATGGAGAGTTCCGTCGGTCCGGCCGGGATGGTAGAAGCCGCTCAGGCCATAAAACTGGTGTCGCCGCCGAACACGATCAAGGCCGCGGACGAGGATGCGACGCAAGCGGCGGGCAAGCCGAAGGCGCCGGCATGGAGCCGGCCCGCCACCACAGCGACCCCGAAGGCCGATGGTGGAGCCAACAACGATGACAAACCCAAGGGCTCGATGGTCACTTCGTGGACACCGCCCGGCACGACGGATCCGGCGCCGGCCAAACCGGCAGCGAAGGATGACGCGACGAAGTCGACCGTTGCCGGCAACACCGTCGCCAGCCCAAAACCGGCCAACCCGGCGCAGCCGAAACCGGCCATGCCATCGTGGATGCAGACACCTCCGGGCACGAACAACGCCACAACGAAGACCGCGGCCAGGCCGCTGGAGACGTCGAAACCCGCAAAGAGGATTGGCACCCCCACGGCGACCACGTGGAGCAAGGCACCGGACGGCGGCCGCATGAGCAGTGCGCCGGCTAACGCCACGCAGGGGGCACGGGCCTTCCAGACAGGGCTGGTCCGCAACCGGAACATGACGGTCGACGTGCAGAACGCGAGCATCAAAACGGTGCTGCGTAGCATGGCCGAGTTCTCGGGCACGAACATCATCTCCGGACCGGAGGTCGAGGGCAAGGTAACCGTCCATCTGAAAAACGTGCCGTGGCGCCAGGCGCTCGATATGATTCTCAAAGCTCATGGCTTCGGGTGGCGCGAGGAATACGGCATCATACGCGTCTCGACCATGGAGAACCTGACAAAGGAAGAGCTGGAGCTCCAGGCTGCGGATCGCAAGAAGGACGAACTCCTGCCTCTGGTGACCCGGATACTGCCGCTGAGTTTCGCGAAGGGCAGCGAAATCAAGAAAGCGCTGAAGGAAGTCAAGACCAAGCGCGGCAGCATAGAAGTTGAGGAGGGCAACAACGCGCTCATCATAAATGACATCGAAAAGGCGGTCGTGAAGATCGAAGAGATGGTCAAAGTGCTGGATCGGCGCACGCGGCAGGTTGAAATCGTGGCCAAGCTGGTGGACGTCGATTTCGAAGCCAGTCGCGAAATGGGAATTCGCTGGGACGCACTCAATCTCAGTTCTGGCAAGCTCAACGCACTCGGCGACGCCGTGATCGATGCCCGTTCGACGACGCCCGTGGGGACCTTCCGGGTGGGTACCGTTCAGTCGTGGGGACAAATCCAGGCGATCGTGGACCTGTTGGAAAGGGATAACCGGGCCAACATCATCTCTAACCCGCGGATCGTTACAGCCGACAACCGCGAAGCGAACATCCTCGTGGGTAAGGAGATACCGCTCATCGTCTCCGACGAGGCCGGTAACCCGATCACCGAGCTCACGAAGGTCGGTATCATCCTGCGGGTGACGCCTCACGTGAACAAGGACAATTCCATCACACTGGATCTGCACCCGGAGGTCAGCGAGTTGAGCGCGCAGGCGACGGTCCAGGGCGGTGTCATCATCTCTCTGAGCGAGGCGGACACGCGGTTGGTCGTCGCCAACGGTGAGACCGCCGTCATGGGTGGCCTGATCAACGAGGTTGAAAGCTCTCTGGAGAATGGTGTCCCCCTGCTCAAGGATATCCCGCTCGTGGGCAACCTCTTCAAACTGAACAGCAAGACCAGGAAAAAGCGGGAATTGATCATCTTCGTCACGCCGCGCATCGTCGACGTCGGTGTGGAAGTGGGACTGGATTCCGGTATGGGTACGGACGGGGGATTCGACGAGTAACCGAGAAGGCGACAGTAACCCGGTCTCAACAGGTGAGGGCGGCAGAGCAAAGAGCTTGCTCTGCCGCCTTTCTGCGTTTAGTCTGGTCGGGAGACGGCCGTTCGCCCGGCCCGCCGCCCCAATGTTTTCGAGAAGATGCCGAAACGAAGCTACCAGGTACGTGTAATCGCCGGTGATCTCGGGGGCCGCCTGCTCACGTACCCCGCCGCTGCCTCCGTTCGGCCGACGATGCAACGCACGAAGGAGTCCGTGTTCGAGTCGCTGGGCGGCGACCTGGCGGGGATGGTCGTCATCGATCTCTACGCCGCCGCCGGGGGCGTCGGTATCGAAGCGATCAGCCGCGGCGCCGGCCGCGTTCATTTCGTCGAGCGGGACCGGAGTGCGCTGGCCTGCCTGCGTGAGAATCTGGAACGTTGCGGTATTGACGCCCGCCGCTTTCGCGTGCACGCGCAGGACGTACTGGAGTTCCTGCGAACGCCGGCGACGCGACGCATCCAGCCCGGCGTCGTATACGCGGATCCACCGTACGGCGCAACCGACGCGGCCGTTTTGCTGGAGTTTCTGACCGGGATCGACTATTCTCCGCGTAGCGTGCTCGTGCTCGAGCACCCCAAGGACGTCGAGCTGCCGGCGCCCCGAGGCTTCGTGAGAAACCGGCTCAAGACGTTCGGCCGCACCAACGTCAGCTTCTTTGTTCCCGTGGAAGGAGACGCCTTATGACCCGCGCGCTCTACCCCGGCACGTTCGATCCCATCACGAACGGACACCTGGATATTATCGAACGTGCTTCGAAACTCTTCGACTCGCTGACGATCGCCGTCGCGCCCGGCGTACACAAGGACGCCACGTTTTCGCTCGCCGAGCGCAAGCGGCTTGTGGAGGAATGCGCCCGGGCGGTGGACAACGTGGAAGTCGTAACTCTCGAGGGGCTGCTGGCCGAGCAGTGCAAAAAGCTCCAGGTTGACGTCGTGATTCGCGGTCTTCGCGCAGTATCCGATTTTGAGTACGAAATGATGATGGCACTGATGAACCGCAAGCTCTACCCCCTGTTCGAGACGGTGTTCCTCATGCCGAGCGCGCGCTACGTGTACCTGCACAGCTCTACCGTGCGCGAGGTGTTCTTACTGGGCGGAGACGTGTCGGATCTGGTGCCGCAACCGGTCAGCGAGGCCCTTCGCAGGAGCCGGGGGACCGAAAAAAAGTAGGGAATTGACGAAATCCGGCAGGACTGTTAATCTGCCAGACACGACCCGCAGCAGGACTTTCCTCCCGATAATTGCCCGTCGACACCTTTCATCATGAGCCGGGGACCGGCACCGACCATGTTTATCGATCGCGTGACCATAGAAGTCGTTGCCGGTGACGGTGGCGACGGTTGTGTCAGTTTTCGCCGCGAAAAATTCGTCCCGCGTGGCGGCCCGGACGGCGGCGACGGTGGCCGGGGTGGCAGCGTCGTCGTCGAGGCGTGCGACCGTCTGACCACGTTGATCGATCTTCACTACCGCAAGCTCTACAAGGCCGAGCGCGGCCGTCACGGACAGGGAAGCAGTCGCACGGGCGGGAGCGGCGAGGACGTCATCATCCGCGTTCCGGCGGGCTCGGTGGTCCGCGACGTCGACCGCGACGCCGTGCTCGCGGAATTGCTCGAGCGGGGGCAGCGGGTAGTGGCGGCGAGCGGTGGCAGAGGAGGCCGGGGCAACGAGCATTTCAAGAGCCCGCGCAACCGCGCCCCGCGGAAAGCCAGGCCCGGGCGGCCGGGGGAACACCGTCACCTCGAGATCACGCTCAAACTGATCGCGGACGTAGGGCTGGTCGGCGAACCGAACGCCGGCAAGTCAACCCTGCTGAGCGTGGTCAGCGCCGCGCACCCGAAGATCGCGGCCTACCCGTTCACGACCCGGACACCGGTACTCGGTATCGTCAAGGTGGGTGATGAACGGTCCTTTGTCATGGTGGACATCCCGGGCTTGATCGAGGGGGCCCACGCGGGGCGGGGGATGGGAAAGGAATTCCTGCGGCACATCGAGCGCTGCCGCGCGTTGTTGTACCTGATCGACGTCACGCACCCGGATCCAGGGCGGAGCTACGACACCCTGCGCAACGAGATATTGCGGCACGATGCCAGGTTGTTGGAAAGACCGAGCATGCTCGCGTTCACCAAGTGCGACCTGCTCGAAGGTGGTACGAAAGGTGTGTCCAGGGAGCTGCTAGGCCTTCACTCGAATACGGCTGCAATCTCGGCCGTGAGCAAGGACGGGTTGGGTTCTTTGATGGAAAGGCTGCAGGCAACGTTGGCTTGAGTAGCGCGCGGGGGGGGTGGATGTGGAGACGTATCATACGGTGCTGGCGTTTCTTCTCGCCGAGGGGACGGGGCCGGTCGATTGCTACCGGCTTCCCAGGGACCACGTGGAGGTGTTCCGCAAGCTGCGGTCCGCCCCGGGGAGGAAGGAACTGTCGTTCGCCGTCGGCAGGGTCGTGGGGGAGGTTCCATGGAAGGCCTTCGACGCTCAACTGCGTTCGATGAAGCGGCACGGCGTGCGTGCCGTCACGTTCCTGGACGGCCGCTATCCGGCCTACCTGCGCGACATCGCCCGGGCGCCGCCAATCCTCTTCTACCGGGGAGAGCTCTCGTGCCTGCACCAGCGGGGCGTCGCCATCGTGGGCACCCGAAACCCCACGGCGAGAGCCTGCGACTTCGCGGCGGCGCTGGCCCGCGACCTCGTGGAGCTCGACATCGCGGTGGTGAGTGGTGTGGCGCGGGGAATCGACACCGCGGCGCACCGCGGCGCGTTGGCGAGGGACGGCATCACCGTGGGCGTGGTGGGTAGCGGGCTCGACGTCCCGTACCCGCCGGAGAATGCGCCGCTGCTGGAAACGATCGCGCGGCGCGCTTGCGTGCTCGGGGAGCAGATCATGGGGACGCCGCCGCTCCGGCACGCGTTTCCCCAGCGCAACCGTTTGATCAGCGCGCTGTCGCACGCGGTCGTCGTCGTGGAAGCGGGACGCCGCAGCGGCGCCCTGATCACCGCGCGCTGGGCGCTGGAACAGGGTCGCGAGGTCGGCGTGGTTCCGGGTTTCCCCGGAGACCCTCGAAGCCACGGCGTGAACGCCCTGCTGAAGACAGGGGCGTTTCCGGTCGAGGGCGTGGAAGATATCCTCGAAGCCGCGCCGCGCCTGCACCCCGCGGTGGAAAAAAGCGATCGCGCGTATCCACAGCGGATCCGTACAGCGGACACGGACCTCGGTACCGAGGAAGCCGCCGTCCTGGACGCGCTCGGTGGAAGTCCGACGGAACCGGACGCCGTCGCGCGCCGTTTGAACACCGACGTCGCGCGAGTGCAGAGCCTCCTGCTCGAACTGGAGATCCGCGGTGCCGTTGCCCGCGACGCTCTGGGGATGTATTATAGAACTCAGCCTTGATCCGTCGAAAACTCGCCGCACCCGGCGCGGACGCCGGTGGCCGCTGCAGCGAACGTCCGCTTGCGATATGACCCGCAGACTGTCTCCGCGAAAGCGCATCCAGTACTACCTCGAGTACGTTCTGGTCCGATGGCTGGTGTGGATGTCGAAGTACGTGCCGTTGAAGCTGCTGCTGCGGTTTGGGTCGGGACTCGGCTGGGTCGCGTTCAGGGTGGTTCGAATCCGGCGGCGTATCGTCCTGGAAAACTTGCGCACTTCGATCGAGTTCGCGGACGAACGGCGCCTCGCGGACATCGCGGTGGAATCGTACCGGAACTTTGGACGTCTCATTATGGAATTGGCCGCGTTCAAGCGCATCACAGCGGAGAAGCTGTTCGAGATGGTCACGGTCAAGGGTCTCGAGCATCTTGACGAGGCGCTCGCTCGCGGCAAGGGGGCCATCATTTTTACCGGCCATTTCGGCAACTGGGAGCTTCTGGGGGCTACGGTCGCCCGTTGCGGATACCCGCTGCACGTGACCGATACGGACCACAGCAACAAACGGGTTCATCGTGTCATTTCCGAGTTGCGAACCGCGCAGGGTATCAGGATCATCTCGCCGCCGCAGCCGGCGAGGTACCTGCTGCGCCTGCTCCGTGACAACCAGTTCATCGCCTACCTTGCTGACCAGGACGCCCGCAGCGCCGGTATTTTCGTGGATTTTCTCGGCAAACCCGCGTCGACCCTGCGGGGACCGGCGACGTTCGCCGTCCGTCACGGTTGCCCGGTCATTCCCGCCTTCCTGGTTCGCGAGGGGGTGGACCGCCACCGGGCGGTATTCGAGGCGCCCATGTGGCCGCAGCCCGGCCTCGGCCGGCAGGAGGCTGTTCGGGAGTTGACCCAGCGCTTCACCACTCGCCTGGAGGAAGTGGTGCGCCGGCATCCGGAACTCTATTTCTGGACACACCGCCGTTGGAAAACGAAACCAGAAGGTACGGCTCACTGATCCTTGTTCCGGGTTTCGTTGCCCGTACTCGTCTGGAAGCCGATGCTTGCCCTGTTCGGGTCGGTCGGGGCCAGGGGGATCTTGCCGTGCTCCTTCTCGAATTTCTGGATATTGGTTTCGAGAGCGCTCATCAGAGCCTTGGCGCTCTGCGGCGTCATGAGGATCCGTGAGAATATCTTCGCGCGTTTTGCGCCCGGCAGCAACCGGGCGAA
Organism: Candidatus Krumholzibacteriia bacterium; assembly: GCA_046754105.1. GTDB lineage: Bacteria > Krumholzibacteriota > Krumholzibacteriia > WVZY01 > WVZY01 > JAZGDW01. The sequence continues at coordinate 35,813 of JBHHVD010000006.1, read as the reverse complement.
GTCGATGATGAACTCCGCGTTGGAATGAGTGATGATAACAAAATTGGAGTAGATACCCTCCCACTCCTTGTCGCCGATTTCGATATTGACGGTCTGATTCGCGTTCATGGATGAACCCTTCCTGCCCGTTGGCCGCTCTCTCAAATGCTGCAATCTACCACAGGCGGGCGGCTCGAGACAAGACGTGAACGCTACCCGGGACACGCAAAGCCCTTGACACCGCTTATCCCTGCATGTTACGTTTCCTCTTCGAGTTACCCGCGGACGGCGCAACGTTGCCTGCCCCAGGAGTTCCTCACGCAGAGGGCTCTAAATTTTTTGTCAAAACCGGACCACGTCCCATGATGTCACAGATCGGATTGACCCGGGCCCAGGTGGAGGCCTATATCAGCAGGTTCGAGTCGGCTCGCATCCGCGTGCTGGGCGACATCATGCTCGACCGCTATTTCTGGGGCGAAGTCGAGCGCATCTCCCCGGAGGCCCCGGTTCCGGTCGTAAGAGTCAGCCGCAAGAGCGCCCGCCTGGGTGGTGCGGCGAACGTGGCGGCCAATCTGCGCTCGCTGGGCGTCGGCGTGGAACTTGCGGGTGTGGTCGGCGACGACCGCGCGGGTAGCGAAGTTGTGGAACTACTGCAGGCCCAGGGGATCGACACCGCTGCCGTCGAAGTGCGCGAAGGCGGGGAGACGACGGAAAAGGTCCGCATTATCGCCCAGAACCAGCAGGTCGTGCGCGCGGACTTCGAACACGGCGGGGACGCACGGAAGCGGCGTGCGACCGTCAAGAGCAACCTCCGGCGGCAGGTGAAGGAGTGTGACGCGCTCGTCATTTCGGACTATGGAAAAGGGGTCATTCACCGGGATGGCCTGTGCGAGGTGATCGAAGCCTGGCGCGCCGGGGGCAAACCGGTCCTCGTGGACCCGTTCGTGCGCCATTTCCGCTGGTACTCCGGCGCGAGCATCGTGACGCCGAACACCAGGGAGGCGGCGAGCTTTTTCGATGCGGCCACCGGGCGGGAAGAACTTTTCTCGAGGCTGGGGTTTCGCATTCGCGATGAACTCTCGCTCGACGCCCTGTTGATCACGAGGGGGGAAGAGGGGATGAGCCTGTTTCTCGGCGGAAACGAGCAGGTACAGATCCCGACGGTCGCCAAGGAAGTCTACGACGTCACGGGTGCCGGGGACACGGTGATCAGCGTTCTTGCGGCGGCGATGGCATGCGGTGTGCCCCTGGTCGAAGCGGTGGTGGTGGCGAACCAGGCGGCCGGTGAGGTCGTGAAGGAAATCGGCACCACGGCCATTACCGCATCGAGTTTGTTAAATTCTTTTTCATAGAAACGTTATAGCGCTATTCTCGTGTAATAAATGGAAAATGTGATCCCACGAGGGCAATTGCGGTCGACCTGTGAGTCGCTCCGCGGCGACGGCCGCCGAATCGTTTTTACGAACGGTTGTTTCGACCTGCTTCATCCGGGGCACATCCGCCTGCTCTCGGAAGCGGCGTCCCGCGGTGATGCGCTCGTGGTCGCGATCAACGATGATGCGTCCGTGCGACGCCTCAAGGGGAACGACCGGCCGATCTACCCGGCGGAGGAGCGTGCCGAGTTGCTGCTGGCGCTGCGCTGGGTAGATTACGTGACGGTGTTCCCGGAAGACACGCCGCTCGAAACCATTCACGAGGTCAGGCCCGACGTGCTGGTGAAGGGTGACGAGTACGAGGAGGGGAACATCGTCGGAGCGTCGTTCGTGCGCGACAGCGGCGGGGCCGTGGTGCGGGTGCGCATGAAACGCGGACATTCGACACGGCGCATCGTGCGCCGAATCTCGGAGGCGGACGGCTGATCGGGGTGCCGTACGCGAATCGTCAACAGAGACATCAACAGCGCTTTCCCGGGTGACTGTAAAGGAAGGTATCGATGAGCAAAGAGAGAATCCTTATCATGGGTGCGGCGGGAAGAGACTTTCACAACTTCAACACCCTTTATCGCAATGAACCCGCCGTGGAGGTCGTGGCGTTCAGCGCCACCCAGATACCGAATATAGAGGGCAGGGTGTACCCCGCCCAGCTGGCGGGCGGCCTGTACCCGAACGGGATCCCTATTGTCGCCGAGAGCGAGCTGGAGACGTTCCTGGGAGAGCAAAAGGTCGACACGGCGGTCTTCTCGTACAGCGACGTGTCCTACGAATACGTCATGCAGCGTTCGGCGCTGGTCAACTCGCTCGGAGTCGATTTCAAACTGATCGGAGCCGAAGCGACGATGCTGCCGAGCGCCAAACCGGTGGTGGCTGTGTGTGCCGTGCGCACGGGTAGCGGCAAGAGCCAGACGACGCGTCGTGTCTCCGAGATTCTGCGCGAGAAGGGCCACCGGGTCGCCGTCGTACGACATCCGATGCCCTACGGCGATCTCGCCAAGCAGGCGGTGCAGCGATTCGCGTCGGTGGAAGACATGGACGCACACGATTGCACTATCGAGGAACGCGAGGAGTACGAGCACCACATCGCTGCCGGTAACGTGGTCTTTGCCGGTGTAGACTACGCTCTCATTCTCAAGGAAGCCGAGAAGGACGCCGACGTGGTGTTGTGGGACGGCGGCAACAACGATCTGCCGTTTTACAAACCGGATCTATGGCTTACCGTCGCGGACCCGCATCGTCCCGGGCACGAGGTCCGCTACTACCCCGGCGAAATCAACCTGTACCGGGCGGACGCGGTTATCTTGAACAAAGTCAACACGGCGGAACAGGCGGGGATTGACGTGGTGCTTGGCAATATCAAAGACCGCAACCCGACCGCGGTCGTAATCCACGCCGCCTCACCCATCACCGTCGAGGGCGAGCCTTCGCAGATCAAAGGCAAGCGTGTCCTCTGTGTGGAGGACGGCCCGACGCTCACGCACGGCGAAATGAAATACGGCGCGGCCGTGGTGGCCGCGCGCGCAAACGGAGCCGCGCAGATTATCGATCCGAGGCCCTTCGCCGTGGGTACCATCAAGAAGACGTTCGAGACCTACCCCGATATCGGGCAACTGCTCCCCGCCATGGGGTACGGAGACGGCCAAATCGCGGATCTCAAGTCGACCATCGACGCATCCGGGGCGGATCTGGTGCTCGTCGGCACCCCAATCGACCTGGGGCGCATCGCCGCTTTCACTACGCCGTATCTGCGGGTAGGTTATCATCTGGAGGAACAGGGACCACCGAAGCTCGGGGTCCTGCTGGACACGCACATTGGCGCCAGGGTGAAATGAGTCCGCTGTCGCCGGACGGGGAGGGGTACATCGCATGAAGATACATGAATACCAGGCGAAGGAGTTGTTCCGCAGGGAGGGGATACCCGTCCCACGGGGCGAAGTGGCGGAAGACGCCGCGTCGGCTCGCAACCTGGCGAGCGAGTACGCCGTGCCGGTGGTCGTCAAGTCGCAAGTACTCGTCGGGGGGCGGGGCAAGGCCGGGGGTGTCAAACTCGCCCGGGACGCCGACGAGGCTGAACGGCACGCCGAGGCAATCCTGGGCATGAACATCAAGGGCCTCACCGTAAAAAAAGTGCTGGTGACGGAAGCCGTGGATATTGCCACGGAGATTTACGTCGCGGTGATCATGGATCGCGGCACCCAGCGCCCGCTCATCATGGCTTCCGCTGCCGGTGGGGTCGAGATCGAACAGGTCGCCCGGGAGAACCCGGAGGCGATCCACCGGCTGGCGGTGGACCCGCTCTACGGGGTGATGCCGTTCCAGAGCCGTGCGCTGGCCGCGGCGCTTCACGACGATTTTGCCGTCGTAAAGCAAATCGCCTCAATAATAGAGAAACTGTACCGCGCTTTCGTTCGCAACGACGCGAGTCTGGCCGAAATCAATCCGCTGGTCGTGACGCCGGCCGGTGAAGTGGTCGCGATCGACGCCAAGGTCAACGTCGACGATAACGCGCTCTACCGGCAACGCGCCATCGAGGAGATGCGTGACCTGTCCGCCGAAGACCCCGGTGAGGTCGAGGCCCGCAAGATGGGGCTCTCCTTCGTCCGTCTCCAGGGAAACGTCGGCTGCATTGTCAACGGCGCCGGGCTGGCCATGGCGACGATGGATCTGGTCAAAACCTGCGGTGGGGAACCGGCGAACTTTCTCGACATCGGCGGCAGCTCGAACCCGGACAAAGTGGTGACGGCGCTCAATATCATCCTGAGCGACCCGAGCGTCAAGTCGATCTTTATCAATATCTTCGGTGGCATCACGCGTTGCGACGACGTCGCTCGCGGACTGGTCAGCGCGTTCGAGCACATGAACCTCGAACTGCCGGTCGTCGTGCGGCTGACGGGGACCAACGAGGCCGAAGCCAAGGAGATTCTCTCGGAAATGAATCTGACCGCCGCGTCCACGATGGACGAAGGTGTTACGAAGGCGATCGAGCTGGCCGGCTAGACGCATGCAGGGGGAGGAGTGATCGGTGAGTATTCTAATCAACGACAATACGAAACTGGTGGTCCAGGGAATCACGGGCCGTGACGGCTCTTTTCATACCCTTCAGATGCTCGAGTACGGCACCGACGTCGTGGCCGGCGTGACGCCGGGCAAGGGGGGCGGCCGCTTCGAGGACCGGGTTCCGATCTTCGATACGGTCAAGGCGGCGGTGGACGCGACGGGGTCCAATACTTCGGTGATCTACGTGCGGGCGCCTTTCGCGGCGGATGCCATATGCGAGGCGGCCGAGGCCGGTGTATCGCTGGTCGTTTGCATCACCGAGGGCGTTCCGGTGACCGATATGGCGAGGGCCCTGCCGTACCTGCAGGAGCGCGGCTGCCGCCTCGTCGGCCCCAACTGTCCCGGGCTGACCGCACCGGGTCATAAGGTCAAGGTGGGGATCCTGCCGGCGAGCATCTTCAAGCCCGGTGCGGTGGGCGTGGTGTCGCGGAGCGGGACGCTCACCTACGAGGTCGTTTTCCAGCTGACGGCGAATGGTTTCGGGCAGTCGACGTGCATCGGTATCGGTGGCGACCCGCTGATCGGAACAAACTTCGTCGATACGCTGGAGCGGTTCGAAAAGGACGAAGAAACCCGCGCCGTGGCACTGATCGGGGAGATTGGGGGAACCGACGAACAGGAGGCGGCGGAGTTTATCTCCGGGCATATGACGAAGCCCGTGGTGGCCTTCATCGCCGGTCAGACGGCCCCTGAGGGAAAGCGCATGGGCCACGCCGGAGCCATCGTTTCCGGCGGGGCCGGCACCGCCCGCGAGAAGATGGTGGCGTTCGAAAAGGCGGGTGTCCCCGTGGCCCGCGTCCCATCGGAGATTACGAAACTCATGGAGCAGGCCGCCCCCGGCCTGGCAAACTGACCGCTGCGCGCGGGAGTGAGGGAGTGGCGATGAAAACACTATTGATGATCAAGCCCGACATGGTCGAGCAGCGGCTCCATGGCGAGATCATCGCTTTTGTCTTACGTAATCGATTCAATATCAATAAGTTGCGTGTGCTGGCGATGGACCGGGATACGGCAGCGCGGTTCTACGAGGTTCACAAGGAACGCGACTTCTACCCGGCGCTGATGGAGTACATGACCAGTGGGCCGGTGGTCGCGATGGAGATCGAGGGGGAGGGGGTGGTCGAGAGAATTCGGACCTTTATCGGCCCGACCAATCCCCTCGATGCGCTTCCGGGAACCGTCCGCTACATGTACGGTAAATCGATTCAGAACAACGCTGTCCACGCTTCGGACTCGCCCGAATCGGCGAAAAAAGAGCTTGCAATCGTCTTCGGGCACTCCTAAATTCGGTTCGACAGCGTTCCCGAGCACCATATGGGGAGTGGCGCAATGATCCTCGATCTCGACAAGGTGTCGACGGGAAGCGAGCGGATCGAGGGCCGCGAGGTCGTGGGGTTTCGCGACGCTGCCGGCGATGAGAACCGGATCGACTGTCACGTCGAACTCAGCGTTCGCAGGAACGGAGAAACCTATTATATCGAAATAAACCTGACGGGCACGTTTTCGACCGCCTGTCACAGGTGCCTGGAATCTACCCGCTTTGAGCTGAATCCATCCTTCGGGCTGGTTGTGCAGCGATCTGTAGCCAGAGGAGAGCCGGAAGGGCCTGCCGCCGATGGTGATTTTATCCGGCTCCCGGCGGGGCAGACCGAATTATCGCTGGACCCGTACATCTACGAAAACCTGATCGTAAACATACCGATGCAGATTTGCTGCGGCGAGGGCTGCCGCGGACTTTGCTCCGGATGCGGCAGGAATCTCAATCGCGAGGAATGCGTTTGCGATGGGCCTGCCGATTCGCGGTGGGATGCGCTTCGTAAGCTGACAGACCTGGAGGATTCGTCATAATTACCGAGGAGTGACAAATGGCTGTACCCAAGAGAAAGACTTCGAAAGCCCGCAAGAACAAGAGGAGAAGCCACTGGAAACTGAGCGCGCCGAACCTGACACGGTGCTCTCGGTGCCACCAGAACAAGCAACCGCACACGGTTTGCTCCAACTGTGGCTACTACGGCGGGCGTGAGGTTATCAAAGTCGAAGAGCAACTCTAAAAGAGGTGACCGCGTGAGGATCGCTGTCGACGCCATGGGCGGTGATAGAGGACCCGAGGTCATTGCCAAGGGCGCGATCGAGGCCGCCAGGCTCGACCGCAAGAATCTCAGAATCGTCCTCGTCGGTGATCGCAAACGCGTGGAATCCGTTCTGAACAAGACCCGGTCGCGCCCCGCCAATATCGACGTGGTTCACGCATCCGAGATCATAGGGATGTCCGAACCTCCCGCCAACGCCATACGCAAGAAGAAGGATTCGTCTATCGCCGTGGCGATGAGGATGCACAAGAGCGGTGAAGCGGATGCGCTGGTCAGCGCGGGGAACACCGGTGCGGTGGTCGCGGGTTCGCTGGTCACGCTCGGCCGCCTGCACGGGGTATCGAGACCGGCGATAACCACGTTCTACCCGACCACGACCCGGCGCTGGACGGTGGTGCTCGATATCGGTGCCAACACGGTATGCACTCCAAAGAACCTTCTGCAGTTCGGAATCATGGGTTCCGTGTTCTCCGAGTACCAGTTCGGCATAGAAAGTCCACGGGTAGGGTTGCTGAACATTGGTGAGGAGGCCAGCAAGGGCACCGATGTCGTCCGCGACGCGTACCAGCTCTTGCAGCGTGGCGACCTCAATTTTGTCGGCAACGTGGAGGGCAAGGACGTTTTTGCCAACACGGTCGATGTCGTGGTGTGCGACGGCTTTGTCGGCAATATCGTTCTCAAGTTCAGCGAGAGCGTGAGTTCGTTTATCAGCCACGTCTTCAGGGAAGAGCTAAAGAAACGAAGGCTGTCCGTGCTGGCCGCGCTGCTCTTGAAACGGGCGTTCTCGGCTTTCCGGTCGAGACTCGATTACGCGGAATACGGAGGGGCGCCCCTGCTCGGCATAAACGGAGTTGTGATCATCGGTCACGGCAGTAGCTCTGTCAAGGCGATCAAGAACGCCATCCTCATGGCGCAGCGCTACGTCACTTACGAAATCAACGACCATATCGAAGAGCGTTTCAGAGGACTCGTGAACAACCTTGCAAAAGTTCATTAGGGGGTCAAAGATAGCCGGTTCGGGCCACTATTGTCCGGATGACGTGCTTACCAATCGTGACCTCGAACAAATAGTGGACACGAGCGACGAGTGGATACTAACGCGTACCGGCATCCGCGAGCGCCGTATCGTACGCCCCGACCAGGCGGCATCCGACCTGGCCGTGGCAGCCGCGCGCGACGCGTTAGACAGCGCGGAAATACCGGCGGGCAAGCTCGACGGCATCATCGTCGGTACGATTTCCGGTGACCAGCCGTTTCCCGCGACGGCGTGCTTCATCCAGGACAGGCTTGGGGCGCCGGAGGCCGTGGCGTTCGATCTGTGCGCGGCTTGCAGCGGGTTCATCTACGGGCTGAATACCGCCCACGCGTTGATCGCGTCGGGGCAGTTGAACACCGTTCTGGTCGTCGGGGTCGAGATCCTGAGCAAGTTCGTGGATTGGGAGGAGAGGTCGACGTGCGTGCTCTTTGGTGACGGGGCCGGCGCCGTAGTGCTGGAAGCCTGCGAAGCGGGGGAAGGGATACTGGGTACGTACATGAAGAGCGACGGCTCGCTTGCTGAACTGCTGTACATAGAAGCCGGCGGGTCCAAGGAACCCGCTTCCGCCGCGAGCGTGGCGGCGAAGAAACATTTTATCCGCATGAAGGGCGACGGTGTGTTCAAGTATGCCGTCCGTGCCATGGAGGACGCGTCCAAACACGTACTCGAGCAGGCGAAACTCACTGTAGATGACATCGATATTCTCATCCCGCATCAGGCCAACCTTCGTATCATCGACTCGGTGTACAAGCGCCTGAGGGTGCCGGAAGAGAAGGTCGTAGTGAATCTGGATCGATTGGGAAACACCTCCGCCGGCTCTATCCCCATCGCGTTCGACGAAGTCGCAAGAAGCGGACGGTTGAAAAAGGGCGATATCGTGCTGCTCGTCACCTTCGGCGGGGGCCTCACCTGGGGTTCCGTGCTCCTGCGCTACAGTTAGCGCCCACGAACACGGCAAAGACCCGGATTACGGGAGATGCGCTGGATATGGATTGTGCGATGCTTTTCCCGGGACAGGCTTCCCAGTACGTGGGGATGGGAAAGGACTATTACGACCGATTCAGCGAAGTGCGCGGGTTGTACAAGGACGCCAACCGCACTCTGGGGTTCGACATCGCGGATCTTTCCTTCGCCGGGGACCTCGAGGAGTTGACGCTTACGCACAACGCGCAGCCCGCGATCCTTCTGCACAGCCTGGCGGTGCTGGGGGTTCTCGAGCGCTCCGGCTTTCGGGCGCGCGTGGTGGCCGGCCACAGCCTGGGCGAGTTCTCCGCCCTGGTGTCCGCCGGTTGGTTTCGGCCGATGGACGCGCTGGCGATCGTTCGCAGACGGGGCGAATTGATGTACGAAGCGGGCCTGGAGGAGCCGGGCACCATGGCCGCGGTCATCGGTCTGGATGAAGAGGCCGTTCGGGATGTCGTGGAGGAAGCCTCGCAGGCGGGCGTCGTCGTTATCGCCAACCACAATTCGCCGGCACAGTTCGCTGTCTCGGGCGAAGTACCGGCCGTGGAAAAGGCGATCGAGGTGGCGAAGGCGCGCGGGGCCAAGCGCGCGCTGCCCCTTCAAGTGAGTGGCGCGTTCCATTCACCGCTCATGGAGAAGACGTCCGGGGCGCTCACCGCGTACCTCGAGAAGTTCGAAACGGGGCGGCTGCGGGTGCCGTGGGTGGCCAACGTGACCGGTGAGTCGGTGAGCGAGGGAGAACGGGTTAACGAACTCCTGTCGCGCCAGTTGTCTTCGCCGGTGCTCTGGGTCAAGAGCATGCGCACGCTAGCGGAGACTTTTCAGGGGCCCATGTTCGAGGTCGGTCCGGGGAGGGTCCTTGCGGGCCTGATGAAGCGCATCGTGGGCGGGACGGGCGTTCATCCCTTGACGGATGTCGCGGGCCTCGAAGCGGCGCGAGGGGAGAGTCGCTGAACTTTTCCTTTGAACGCACCCGGTCATTTTGTTATAAGGGTGCAACCTAGAAGGGTACGACGATGGATTTTGCGGGAAAAGTCGGACTCGTTACCGGCGCCTCACGTGGCATCGGCAGGGAAATCGCCTTGCAGCTGGCGAGGCGGGGTGCGGACGTCGCGCTCACCAGCCGCAAAGAGCCGGAGGTCCGGGGTACGGCCGAAGAAGTAACCGCGCTCGGCGTGAAAGCCATCGGGTACGCCTGCGACGTGGCGTCGTTCGAGGCGGTTCGCGACATGGCCGTGCGGCTTGTCGAGGAATTCGGCAGGATCGACTTTCTGGTCAACAACGCCGGTATCGTACGGGACAAGTTGATCCTGCGTATGAGCCCGGACGACTGGGGCGACGTCCTGTCGGTCAACTTGACCGGAGCGTATAATACGGTAAAAGTGTTCGCGCCGCATTTTCTCAAACAGAAACAGGGGAGAATCGTCAACATCAGCTCCGTGATCGGTCTGATCGGCAACGCCGGACAGTCGAGTTATGCGGCGAGCAAGGCGGGAATCGTCGGGTTTACCCGCGCGCTGGCCAAGGAATTCGCCCCGCGGAACATCACGGTCAACGCCGTCGCCCCGGGATACATCTCGACGGCGATGACGGAGGGGCTGGGCGAAGATCTCGAGGGGCGAATGCTGGAACTCATTCCCTTGAAAAGATTTGGTAGCGTTGAAGATGTGGCCAACATTGTGATATTTTTGTTGTCAGGAATGGCCGATTACGTCACCGGTCAGGTGATCAATTGTGACGGTGGAATGGTAATGGGCTAGCAGTGTCCCCGCTGATTCGGAGGTAACGTCAGAGATGTCGACGATCGAAGAGAAGGTAAAGAAGATCATTGAAGAGAAGCTGTCGGTGAACACGGACCAGATAACGAATGACGCCAAGTTCGCCGAAGACTTGAAAGCGGATTCGCTCGACACGGTCGAGCTGGTGATGGCGCTCGAGGACGAATTCGGGCTGGACATCCCGGATGAAGAAGCGGACAAGATAAAGACCGTACAGGACGCGATCGACTACATCAACGGCAAGCAGGGTTGATCGCCGCGCGCGCCCGCTCGAGGTTCGGATGATGACGGCTGCAACGAATTCCAGAAGAGTCGTGATAACCGGCGCCGGATGTATCACCGCCGCGGGATTAACCACGGATGAAACGTGGCGCAGCCTGCTTTCGGGCAAGAGCGCCGTTTCACGGATCGAGGCCTTCGACACCGCCGCCTACCCGGTGCGGATCGGAGCGGAGATCAAGGATTTCGATCCGACGCGGTGCATGGACCCGAAGGACGCCCGCCACAACGACCGCTCGGTTCAGTTAATGGCGAGCGCGACCGCAGAGTGCCTCCAGGGCGTGGAGCTGAACCGGTTCGACCGTGATCGAGTGGGTTGCGTCATCGGATCGGGGATCGGCGGCCTGGGCACCCTGGAAACCCAGCACAGAATCCTGCTCGAGCGCGGCCCCGGGAAGATTAGCCCGTTTTTCATTCCGATGATGATTTCCGACATGTCGGCCGGCCATCTCTCGATCGTCTACGGCCTGCGCGGCCCCAACTACGCGGCGGTCTCGGCATGTGCATCCTCCGGAAACGCCGTCGGCGATTCGTACCTGCTCATCAAGGCCGGGATGGCCGACGCCGTGTTGTCCGGCGGCACGGAAGGGTGCATTACGCCGCTCGCACTCGGTGGTTTTTCCGCCATGAAGGCCTTGTCGAAGCGAAATGACGAACCGGAGAGAGCGTCGCGGCCTTTCGACCGGGACCGTGACGGTTTCGTCATCGGAGAGGGCGCCGGCGCCATCTTTCTCGAGGAACTCGAGCACGCCCGCAGCCGCGGCGCGTCGATCCTCGCCGAGCTGGCGGGCATCGGCATGACGGGGGACGCGCACCACATTACCTCTCCGGCGCCCAACGGCGAAGGCGCCGTGCGGGCGATGAACCTGGCGTTGAAACACGCGGCACTCGCTCCCGATGACGTCGACTACATCAACGCGCACGGTACCAGTACTCCGTTGAACGACGCGTCCGAAACCGCGGCGATCAAGGAAGTCTTCCGGGAGAGCGCGTACAAACTCAAAGTCAGTTCGACGAAATCGATGACCGGGCACCTGCTCGGAGCCGCCGGTGCTGTCGAACTGATTTTCTGCGCGCTGGCAATAAGAGACGGCCGCATCCCGCCAACGATAAACCAGGAAAACGCCGATCCGGAGTGCGACCTGGACTACGTGCCGAACGAGAGCCAGGAATATGAGGTCAAAGCGGCTCTTTGCAACGCATTTGGATTTGGAGGCCATAATTGCGCACTCATTGTGAAACACTATGATGCGGGCGAGTAGCGTCCACGAGCCATGAACGCTCCAATCCCAGATTTTCTCCAACGAATCGCCTCAATCTTCAAAGCAAAATCGCCGCACGCCGCCCGGGACGGGCAGGCGGGGCTGCAGACGGTCCTGGGGTATCGCTTTCGGGATCGATCGCTGATGGTGCGTGCCCTGGTCCACCGCTCCTACGCCGCCGGGGAGGCGGACAGGGGCGCGGATGACACCTCCAACGAACGCCTCGAGTTCCTCGGGGACGCGGTCCTGTCGCTGGTCGTGAACGAATTCCTGTTCAAGAGGTACCCGGAGAAGCGGGAGGGAGACCTCACGAAGATGAAGTCGGTAATCGTCAGCAAGCCGATCTTGTCTTTGTACGCGAAGAAATACGAGCTCGGATCGTTCATTCTGTTGAGCGAGAACGCGCAAAAGTCGAGGGTTGGCGAGGCGGACAGCGTGCTGGCCGACGCGCTGGAGGCGGTTTTCGGGGCCATTTTCCTGGACGGGGGGTTCGCGGCGGCCAGCGCCTGCATCCGGCGCGTCCTCCTGTCGGACCTCACCGATATCTTTTATAACGAAGACAACATCAACTACAAGAGCCTCCTGCAGGAATACATCCAGGCGCTGCACAAGGTGCCTCCCCGCTACCAGGTTCGCTTCACCACCGGACCGGAGCACGCGAAGGAGTTCGCCGTAGAGGTTGGCGTCAAGGGGACGACCCTGGCGAGGGGTGTGGGCAAGACCAAGAAGCTCGCGGAGCAGGAGGCGGCTAAGTTGGCTTACAAGAAGCTGTTAAACACGGGAAACGTCCTCGACGCACCGTGAAGGAGTCGGCGGCATGCTTCGTGCATGCTGCCGCTTTACCATGGGCCGGCCAGAGATCAAAGTACCGGAGCATCCGTTCGTCTATGGAGGCGAGGCGGAGCCGTTGTGCCGGGAGTGCCCGCTGCCTTGCACGATGGACGTGACGAGCGTCGATTGTTTCCGCCGCTTCTTCCTGCAGGGCCTTCTGCAGTGCACGTATTTCGTGCACGGCTACTGTTTTCTCACGGAGAACCCCGGTTGTGTTTTCGACAACGGCGGCGACCACGATACGTACTGGATGAATCTGCTCAAACAGTATTTTCACAACGTCGAGGACATCGAGTCCAAGGACCCGGATTTCGTCCAGCGCGTCGAAGAGCTGAAGGGTCTGATCGATGGGCACATCGAGAGCCGCCAGGTCTCCCTTTGCCGCTATCTCGAAGAATATTACAACCGCATCATGGAGACGGGCGGCAGTCTCAGCGAGGAGATGATGGAAAAGCTGGACGAGGCGTACATCGCGTTGCTCGGCGGGACCTCACGCAAGAAATAGCCCGCGCAGGAAGAGCCGCGCGGCGGCGCGGCGAACGAGTAGAGAAGCCCTTGCCGGGACGGGGCGCTAGAATCGATACGCCGTTGACACCAGTACGCGCTGGCTGGCGCGCTCCTCTTGCAGGGTGGAGATAGCCTTCTTACCGATGACGGACTCGTAGGACGCGTCGATCATAAGGGAGCTTCCCACCAGCACACCGACGCCGCCCGCGATCATCTGGCGCTCCGTTTCCACCCTGGCCTTCTCGATCGTTGTGCCGAAACGGCGCAGGCACGTACTGGTTCCCATGGTGCGGCACCAGTCCTCGATTCGGTCCGATTGCAGGTATCGCAGCGGGTCGGGCGTGTAGGCGTAGCCGCCTCGCAGGCGAATCGGCGCGCCGGGGATCGTGTACTCGATGCCGCCGCGCACGGAAACCACTTTCCTGAACACCGAGCGCAGGTTTCGGTCCTTGACGAGTTTTCCGTCGATCGTCGCCTCGGTCCAGTCCGCGTACCCCAGTTCGGCGCTGAGCAGAAAGTTCCGCGGTGCGTAGCTCACGCCGCCGGTAACACGGAGCGGAAGCCGGTAATCGACGCCGCGTGTGACCACGGATGTTTCGAGATCATCGAGCGCGTTGAAGAAGAAGATGATATTCTCGACGGTCGAGCTGCGGTCGAGGTTGATGAGCGTCGGCGTGTTGATTGACACACCGAGCCGCAGCAGGGGATGGGGATGCACCTGAAACCCAAGCGTGGCACCGAATCCGTCGAGGTCGCCCCGGCCCTCGTCGAGCACTGACTGGCGGTGGGGATCCCCGTCCGCAAAGCCCGCAGGCGGCGGCAGCAGGTCGAACGAAAACTGGGTCAGGTGTTCGACGGTACCGTCGAGAAAGAAGAGGTTCGCGCCGACGGAGAGATAAGGCGATACGTCAAGGCCCGCTCCGAAATTATAACTGAAGATGTCTCCGGATTGCTGCATGCGGTAATCGCCGTTCGTCGTTGTGATTGTCGATGAACCGCGCGTGAGAACGTCGAGGTCGGTGGACAGTATCCGGTACGCGCCGAGTGCGACCACGAAACTCCCGCGATAGGTGACGAGCGGGTACGCTCCGGCGATGAAATCCAGTGTGGAAGATGTTCGTTCGAGGTCGGTGGGGTTGCCGAGGAAGCGGTTGTCCAGATTGTCCCGCTGCCGCTGCAAGCCCAAACCCAGTTCCACGCGTTTGACGCGGGTCAGTCCCGCCGGGTTGTAGAGCAGGGCGTGCACGTCGTCGGCCGCCGACGTATAGGCGCCGGCAAGACCCGAAACACGGGCGCCGGGTGTCAGCGCGCGGGTGAACCCGAGATCTTCGAACGCCAGCGCGTCGTCGATACCCTGGCCGGCGGTGGGGCCGGCCGGGAGGACCAGCAGCAGCATCACCAGCGCCGCCGGGCTGAGCCGCGGCGCGCGCTCCCGCAACGGTCCTTTCGGATCAGACGGTGCGTTTCTTGCTAGCCTCATTACGGGCCTTTCGTCCCGGTGCGGGGAGCCCCTTGTCGACTTCCGGTGGGGACGAGCCGCCTCTCCAGGCGCGGAGGGCGCCGTTTCGCCGCTCGGCCGGGATCCGGCCGGCGCCCGGTTGAAACGGGCCCGTCTTCGTGGTGTCGATGGCGTCCTGGTCGTAATACCAGTACTCGTTGTACCACCAGGGCACGTCGTAGTACCGGTTCCAGGCGGATCGGTCGCGGCCCCGGCGGAACAGCTGGTTCGGGGGGTTGTGGAAAGCCCGCAACTCGTCTTTCTCGTGACAGCCGTTACACCGGCGATCGGTCACCTCTTCGTAAATGACCCGCTTGACCCTTGGGTGCTTGAAGAGCGTGTAACATGCGGGTGTTGCGAAAAAGGAGAGAACGACAACGGTCCGGACGTATAGGGCGAGACGCTTTTTCACATAAATCCCTTTGAGCGCAAGATATATCATACTAACTTACACGCAAAGGGCTATTTCGGCGCCGCTCCCGTGGGGCGCCGGCCAGGATCGAGAGGGCCGGAAAATGAACGAGTTTTCAAACAACGTGACGGCGCGCGCCGTGCGGATGCTTGCCTTGTGCGTTGTGCTGGCGTGCGGTGCGGGCACGGTCGTAGCAGCGCCTCAGCGATCCGTCGAAATCGATCGAGACCGGGCCGTGACCGAGTACACCAAGGGTATCTTCCTGCTCGAAAGCGGTTCCCCAGAGGAGGCCCTTCCTCATCTCGAAGCCGCGTGGGAACACAGCGGACAGGACGAGCCCATCGGGGAGAAACTGGCGGATACGTATTTCAGGCTTGGCAATCTCGGCTCGTGTGAACGGGTGCTCGAACGATTGCTGTCGAAAAACAAGACGAATCGCCCGGCTCTGTTCCTCAAGGCGAAGATTCTCTATGTCAAGGGCGAGAGGGTTGACGCGTTGCAGTATCTCAGGACGCTGAAAGCGACCGGGGAGAAAAAATTTGAAACGGAACGAATGCTTGCGAAAGTGTTGTTCGAATTGGGCCGGGATGAAGAAGCCCTGGAGGCCTACAAACGAGCCATCGATCTCGACCCGTACTATCCTTTTCTTCACTACACCTACGGTCTTCTCCTGAGGAAATTTCAAAGGAGCGGCGAGGCCGAAGAGGCCATGCGGGACGCGCTCCGCCTCGAACCCCGTTTCGCCGACGCAGCCATGGAACTCGCTGGACTCCTGATCGAGGACGAGCGTCTCCCCGAGGCCGAAGAGGTCCTGGAAACGCTGCTGGATCAGGAGATCGACGCGCCGGAAGCCGTGATCATGACGGCGAATCTCTACTTCGACCAGGGCAAACTGGACGAGGCGATCCGGCTGCTCGAGGGAGAGGCGCAACGTTCGAATCTTACGCGGGAAGGACGGTTGCTGCTCGGCCGGGTGTACTACGAGGCGAAAGACTACGAGGAAGCGTTCACCGTTTTCGGATCGTTGTTCGACGAGGACACACGAACCGCCGAGATGGCGCGCGTGCTGGGGGAAATATCGCTGAAGGCGGGCAGGCAGGAACGTGCGCTGAAGTACTACCGCGAGGCGATCGAACTCGGCCCGCAGGATTATCGCAACTACATGGCGCTGTTCTTCGCGACGTCGTCGAGGTTCAGCGGCGACGATTCGCCGATCATATCGCTGTCGGCGGAGGAAATCGTCGTGCTTCTGCAGGGCGCCGCGAAAGTAGTCGACCCGGACGACTTCGAGGCGATTTACCTGCTGGGCGTTTCTTACCAGAGCATGGAGGCGTACGCCCAGGCCAGGGAATACCTGGCCAGGGCCCTCGAGCTTCGCCCGGATGACGAGCGCGCGCTGCTCAATCTCGGGGCGGTTCTGGAAAGGTTGCAGCTCTACGCAGAGGCCGAACGGCATGTCATGGCCCTGCACGAACGCAAACCAGAGGACGCAACGATCTGTAACTTCTACGGTTATCTTCTCGCCCTGATGGGCAAAGACCTCGACAAGGCCGAGGCCCTCGTACAAACCGCCTTGAAACACGAACCGAACAACGGCTACTATACCGACAGCCTCGGCTGGGTCTACTACAGACGAGGCGACTACGCGCGCGCGATCATCGAATTGGAGAAAGCGTCAAGCCTGGTGGGAGACGATCCGGTCATCCTGGAGCATCTTGGCGACGCCTATCGATCGCTCAAGAGATATCGCGAAGCGCTGGCCGCCTATGAAAAGTCACTCGACCTGCAGGGCGAGAATTCCGAAGTACTCGGCAAAATCAACTCGGCTCGTGAACGGCTCGGTAACTGAATGGTCCAACGCAGGTCCCTTTTCCACCTCTTCGCCGCTTTCTTCTTCCTCTCATTGGTTTTGGGGTGCGCGTCCGGCGGATGGAACGACCGCCGTCCCGCCACTTGTGCGGCCTTCGACTCCCTCTTCGAATACTCGGGATTCGAAGTACCTGTAACGCTGCAGGGCACGGTGACCGTAGACGCCAACCAGTACCGAGTGCGCGGCAAGACGCGTATCGAGACCACGCCCGACGGTGACATCTCCGTGGATTTTGCGAGCAGCGTGCTGTTCGGGAGCCGGCGAGAGGATTTCTTCTTCTCCGTCGTTTCGGACACGCTGCGTATTCTCGACCGCGAACGCGGTGAGTTTTACGAGTCGTCGAACGCCGCCCGGTTCATGCGGGAGAACCTGGGGATGGATTTCGACCCCAAGGCGGTCATCGTCATGGCGCTCGGCAAAGCGCCGAACTGCCGGGACATTGCCGGCCTCAATCGTGACGCCTGTTCGAACGGGGACATCCGGTTTTCCGGCGAGGCGTCCGGCGAGCAGTTCAGCGTTGTGTTCGCGGCGGCCCACCGCAAGCTCAGGGAAATCAAATGGCCGCTGCGGTTGGAGGAGGGCCGGGACGAACTTCGTGTCACCTACGATTGGAAAGAGGGCAGCGAGGGCACGTACCGGCTGCGTCAGGTCGTAATACGGCTGCGGGAACGGGAGTGGCGCTGCAAGATCACCGCCGCAAACATGTAATAACAAATACGATACAAGAGACGTCTCCCCGGTGGGGACCCCCGGCGCCGACAGGCCGCCGGCACGGCTGGAACTTTCGTGCCCGGGTGCGAGTATAAATGGCTGACGAAAGGGAGTATGTGTTCGCGGACACGTTCAAGGACCGGGCGAAGCTCAAGGAGCTCAGCGACGAGGAACTGATCCTCAAAGTCGCCGGGGGTCATAGCGATTGCTTTGACATCCTGGTGGACCGCTTCAAGATGCGGCTGTTCAACTATCTCTTTCGCATGGTTGGCGACCGGGACGAGGCCGAGGAGCTGGCGCAGGAGACGTTCGTCAAGGCGTACATACACGCGGGCAAATACAAAACGATAGCGAAGTTCTCGACCTGGCTCTATACGATCGCCACCAACCTGGTGAGAAACCGGATTCGCTCGCAGAAGCGCGCACCGCGATTCATGTCGTTGTGGAGCCGGGGTGGCGAGGACAGCGAGGAGGGCCGGCCGATCGACCTGATCGATCCCGCGCGGCAACCGGATCATCAGTTCAACGACAAGGAACTGGGCGGGATTATCAACGACGCGATCGGAAGGATACCGGAGAAATACAGGACGAGCTTCGTATTGCGTGAGTTGAACCAGCTGTCGTACGAGGAAATTGCAGCCGTCACCGGGCTGAAACTCGGCACGGTACGGTCGAGGATCAATCGGGCGAGAAACTATTTCAGAAAACTGGTCGAACCGCTACTGGAGAAAGGTGTCGACTTCTAGGAGGAAACGTCTAATGAAGTGCCGCCGCGCGAGAGGCCTGATATACGATTTCATCGACGGTGTGATCGATGAGCAAAACCGCGTTGCCCTTGAACAGCACCTCGGCGAGTGCAAGTCGTGTGAAGAGATGTCCGTTGGATTGTCCCGCAGTCTCGACCTGTTGCACCGGGTGAAGCCCGCGGAACCTGACGATAGTTTTACCTGGAAAGTGCGCCTGCGGCTCGCCCGTGAAAGGAACGCCCTCTCCGATCCCGTGGGCGCGGACCGCAACTGGATGAGATCGTGGAACCGCCGTTTTGCGCTGGGCGCGGTGTCGGCGTTCATCGTCGTAATGGGCGCGACGTATTTTGTCTCCAGGTCATCCTTCGTGCCGGCCGGTATGGATCCGGCGTCGCGGCTCGCGCAGCTGCCGCGTTCGCAGTCAACGGAAGCGAAGAAGGCAGAGCCCGAGCGAGCCGACGTGGCCCGCAAGGAGGGTTCCGATGCGCCTGTGCCTGCGGCAGGCCGCGCGGGGCGTGTGGTGGTGTCGTCTGATGGCGGGCTTGGCGCCGGTGGCATGGATACGGGCCCGCTGAAGCAGGACACGGGACCGGCCCTGGACCTCGATTCGCTGATGAGGCAGCTGATGGCGTCCGCCGCCAGGGACGTTGCCGAAACTCACAGGCTGCGAAGTATGAAGGAGCAGATTGATCTCTTAAACGAAGAGCTCCGCGAGTGCGGTAAGCGTTGTGGTGAAGAACACGACCACGGCGTCCACGACGAGTAGCGATGCCGACCGCCGTCGGCGGTTGCCGCCGTCGGCCGCTGCGAACACCCCCCCCGTGCTGCCCTGACTCTTTGTGGAACTCCGACGCGAACCTCTTGCGGTGTGACGCACCGCCGTCGTATCTTCTGACTATGAAGGCTCTGCCGCGAACCGCGCGACCGTTGCACGCCCTGTGGCTCGCAGCGGCGATCGCCACGCCGGGGTGCATCGAGACCGATATTCCGCCCGCCGGCTCCTACTCGGAGGTGCTTGTCGTCACCGAGGACGGGCGCGGTGGTGCGTTGGCCCGCGACGTTCGCAGGCATCTGGCCACCCGCCTCGATTACTACATCAGCGAGGAAGTTCAATTCAAGGTGCAGGACATCCGCGGCTCCGAATTGACGGCGAATCCCTATTTCAAAAACATCGTTCTGTGCGGCGTGGCCAGCCCGCTAACACATACAGGGGGCCATATCGTATCCCTGCTGGGCCCGGAAGCGGTGGAGAGAGCCATCGCCGGCAAAGCCAACATCTTCAAGAAGGAAGACCTGCCGGGCAAAGGACAGGTGACCGTCATCGTCACCGGTTCCTCCGAGGAGATGATACGGCAGGTCCTGCGGGAACGGGGACACGAGGTCAACGAGGCGCTGGAGCGGAGCTGCCGCAGGCGCCTGCGAGGCTACTTGCTCGGCAAGAAGGACAGCGACCTCACCCGGCAGCTGCAACGGAAATACGGGTTCACGATCAAGGTGCCGACCCTCTACACCTTGCTCAGTGATGAGCCCGATCCGCCGGGCATCGAGTTGATGCGCGACGGGCCGCCGCGCCTCCTCGGAATCTTTTGGCTTGACTGGGACACAACGCCCACGGTAAAGCATGAGAAAGAGCTCTTCGACATTCGCAGGGAATACGTCTACCGGCGATACGACGGCGACGTGATGGATTCGACGCGGGTCCGCTTCTCGAACGGCCGGCTCGGGGACAATCCGGCGGTGAAGATGGAGGGGTATTGGAGCAACTCGCGCTCGGTCGCCGGCGGTTACTTCGAGTCATACTTTGTCTACGACGAGAGGGAAAAGTTGTTGTGGGTCGTAGACCTGCTCGTCTACGCGCCCGGTCTCCCGAAACACCCGCATTTTCGGGAGCTGTTGGCGCTGGCCGAGACCTTTCGTTATAACTAGGTCCGGTGACTCGGGGGTGCCGGGAGCGCGCGCCGGATTGGCACGAGAAGTGCATCTCCCGGCGGGAATGAATCGTACTCATTCATCGGTGAATCGTGCGCCTGCCGCATCGCGAACTGGACTGGTGACAAATGGTTATGGAATACCCGTTGGAGGGGGGATCCGCTGCGGCGGGTGTGGGCAGTCGCAGGGAGATGGGCAGGAACCTCCCGGCAGCGCGCCCGGAGCGAAACGTTCCATGAAAGATGCTACCGACATCGAAATCCAGGGGCTCGACGAGCTTTTCGAGAAATACCGGAAATCCCCCAACAGCTACGTATTCGTGCTGCTGGCCGATGCGTGCCGCAAGCTGGGGCGCATCGACGAGGCGCTCGAAATTTGCGGCAGGGGTATCGAACGGCATCCCCGCTACGCGAGCGGGCACGTGGTCCGGGGCAAGTGTCACTACGACCTCGACGATCATGACACCGCGCGCGGGGCGTTCGAAAAAGTCCTGACCCTGGACCAGAACAACCTGGTCGCGCTCAAGTACCTGGGAATGATCGAGGCCAATCGGGGAGACTACGATTCGGCCCGTGGCTACTTCCAGCACATCCTCCGTTTGGACCCCGACAACCAGTCGATCAAGGAGACAATGCGCGTTATGGAAGAACACAGGCAGATGAGTTCCGATACGGTGACGCCGCGGCCGGCGGTGGGGTCGGCGGCGGACGACGAACCCGGCGTGCCGGGGGCTGGGGCGGCGGTCGAAACCTCCGACGAGCTGGCGACGTTAACCCTGGCCGATATCTTCGCCGCACAAGGGTACCATGACAAGGCCGTCAAGATCTGTGAGGAGCTGCTGAAGAAGAACCCCCGCAACGGGGTGGTGCGGGAGAAGCTGAAATCCCTGGGCGGGGACCCGAACGACATTCCGCACACCGAACCCTCCGTTGCCAGCGTCGGCCGGGCTGAAATGCCGGACGCACAAGCCGTTGAAATCGACGACCCGAGCGCCGTCGACCTCGACGGTGGGACGGACGAGCCCAGCGCCGCCGACCCCGATGGAACCGACGGCCCGAGCGCCGCCGGCCTCGATGGAGCCGACGACCCCAACGCGATCGATCTTGGTGGCAGGACGGCCGACCCGGGCGGCGCGGCAGCCGCGGCGCGGGACCGCGTGATCGAACTCGGCGGCGGCGGGCTCGGCGAGCCCGTTCGCCCCACCCTTTCCGGAAATGCAATGGACGGGCGGGGCGCAGCCCCGGCCAGGGACGAGGCGGACGGACGGGAGACGGTCGAGTTGACGGGACCGATGGACGACCGCGGAGCCATCCTGCTGCCGCAGGATTCGCCAGACCTGGAGGCGGCCCCCCCTCGCGAGGCGCCGGCGGAGCCCGAAGCGGTGGGCCGCGCACGTCCCCCGCAAGCGGGAGCCCGAACCACGGATACCCCGGTCGGGTTCAGCGAGATCGACTCCGGGGCTACCGGCCCCCAGGGGGCGGACGCACCGCGTGCAGCGGACGAGCGGAGAGACGTGGAGGGCGGGGAACCGGCTCCCTCCCAGCACGCGAGACGTGCCATCGATGAAAAGGAAAGTATGAGTCACTTCCAGCGGTGGCTCAGGCAGATGAAAGACTGACGCTTGTTACCGCCGGATTTCCGTTGTAAATCCTCTCACGAATTCCTACCATACCAAGTTGGCCGGGGAGGTACGCCCCCCGGATCGGAGGCGGACAACGCGGTAAGGGAGAGCAACCGATGGCGGATACGAGCGACTTTCGCAACGGCATGATCATGAGAATGGATGGCGGCTACTGGTCGATCGTGGAATTTCAGCACGTCAAACCGGGCAAAGGCGGGGCGTTCGTCCGTACCCGGATCAAGAACCTTTTGACGGGACAGGTGAAGGACAATACCTTTCGTGCAGGCGAAAAAGTGGATGAGGTGCGGGTAGAAAGACGATCTTACCAGTACCTTTACGAGTCTGGCGGCATGTATTACATGATGCACAAGACGACGTACGAGCAGATCCCGTTGGCCGAATCGATGCTCGAGGACAGGCGAGGATACCTCAAGGAAAACATGGATGTCGACATTCTGATCGACGGGGAAACGCCGTTGCTGGTGGAGTTTCCCAATTTTGTAGAGCTGAGTGTCAAGGAAACCCAACCCGGTGTGCGGGGCGATACCGCGCAGGGCGGGTCGAAACCGGCGACGATGGAAACGGGCCTGGTCGTAAACGTGCCGCTCTTCATCGATGTCGGGGACGTGCTCCGCATCGACACGCGGACCGGCAAGTACATGACCCGGGTCTGACGACGGAGGAGACGCCAGTGCGCAGAGAAGAGATCGAAGAACTGATCCGACTCGTCGAAGAGAGCGAAATCAGCGAGCTCGAAATCTGCGAGGGTCGGAAGAAAATTCGCATTGCCAAGGGGAAACAGACCGGCGCCGGCATCGCCGATGTCCCGCTTTCCCAACCCATCCCGCTGGAGGCGGTCGCGTCCGGCGAGAATCCCTCACACATCGAGAAACTGGCACCAAACTTGAAAGAGATCCGGTCACCCATGGTGGGAACCTTCTACAGGGCCCCCGCCCCGGATGCCGATCCGTTCACCGACGTCGGTCAGCCCGTGGTGTTGGGCCAGACGGTTTGCATCGTGGAGGCGATGAAGCTCATGAACGAGATCGGGGCCGAGTTCAATGGGACGATTCGGGAAGTGCTGGTCGAGAACGGCCAGCCGGTGGAGTTTGGGCAGGCTCTGTTTCGCGTTGAATCCGCATAGTTTACCGAGGAGACCACAGAATGAACATCAAGGTGTTGCTCGAGGAGCTCGTGCAGCTGGCCGCGTCCGATTTGCACCTCAAACCGGGGATTCCGCCGGTAGTGAGGCTCAACGGCCGCCTGCAGCGTCTCAACCACCCCGCGCCCACGCCAAAGGACATGGAAGAGGTTGCAAAACAGATCCTTACGCCGATCCAGCGCGAGAGGTTCGAAAACACCAAAGAGGTCGATTTTGCCTTCGGCGTGACCGGTCTTGCACGGTTCCGTGCGAATTGCTACGTCCAGCGGAACACCATTGCCATGGTCTTCCGGCACGTGCCAGTAAAGATCCGTACGGTGGAAGAGCTGCACCTGCCGCCGGTAATCGGCGATCTGGCGCTGCGCCCAAGGGGGATGATCATCGTCACCGGGACCGTCGGTAGCGGCAAGTCAACCACGCTGGCGGCGATGGTCCAGCACATCAACCGCTCCCTGAATTCGGCCGTGATCAGTGTCGAAGACCCGATCGAGTTCCTCCACCGCGACGAAAAGAGCATCATCAACCAGCGCGAGGTCGGCAGCGATACGACGTCGTATCAGGAGGCGCTCCGGCACATTTTGCGCCAGGACCCGGATGTGATCCTGATCGGCGAGATTCGTGACAAGGAGACCATGGAGATCGCGCTCAAGGCGGCGGACACGGGGCATTTGATCCTGACCACGTTGCACACGATCGACGCCATGCAGACTGTGCACCGGGTCATCTCGTTCTTTCCCCCCCACCAGCACCAGGAAATCCGCTACCTGCTGGCGTCGACGGTGCAAGCGGTAATCAGCCAGCGCCTGCTGCCGCATGCCGGAGGAGACGGCATGGTACCGGCCGTAGAGGTGATGGTAACGACCGGGACGATTCGAGATTGCGTCACCAACCCGGAAAAAACCGGCCTCATCGCGCAGGCGATGCGCGAGGGAGTCACCCAGCACAACATGCAGACCTTCGATCAGGCGCTGATGAAGCTCTACCAGGAAAAACAGATTACGTTGGAGGACGCGCTCCGTGCGAGCTCCAACCCCCACGAGCTGACGTTGCGACTCAAGGGAATCCACGCAACGGCCGATAAGACGTGGGAGAATTTCGAAAAGGGCGACACCGTCCGCACGCCTGAAATCTAGGGGTTTCACGGCGCGGGCATCTGTGATACGTTTCCGCCATGTTTCGAAAGATCCTGGTTGCCAACCGCGGGGAAATCGCGCTGAGGCTCGTGCGGGCGTGCAAGGAGTTGGGAATCTCCAGCGTCGCTGTGCACAGCGTTGCCGACGCGGATGCTCTCCACGTGAAGTTCGCCGACGAGGCGATATGTATCGGAGCCCACCCCCCGGGCGAGAGTTATCTCAACCCCAACCGAATTCTCTCCGCCGCCGAGATTAGCGGTGCCGACGCACTGCACCCGGGCTACGGGTTTCTGGCGGAGAATGCAGAGTTCGCCGAAATGGTGGAGTCGTGTGACATCACCTGGATAGGGCCCGCACCGGAGACGATCCAGAAGATGGGGGACAAGTCGGCCGCCAAGCAGATGATGGCGGGCTCTGGCGTGCCCGTGATCCCGGGCTCGGACGGGCCGGTGGACTCGGAAGAGGAGGCGATCAAGGCAGCGGAGTCCATCGGATACCCGGTGCTGATCAAGGCCTCCGCCGGCGGGGGAGGAAAGGGCATGCGAGTCGCGGAAACCGCGGACGGCCTGGCCAACAGCATTCTCATCGCCAGCGCGGAAGCGGAACGGAACTTCGGTGATCCACGAGTCTACCTGGAACGCTACTTGGCGAACCCACGACACGTCGAGGTCCAGCTTCTCGGCGATCGCGAAGGCCGGGTTGTCCACCTTGGTGAGCGCGACTGTTCCGTACAGAGGCGGCACCAGAAACTCATAGAGGAATCCCCGTGCAAAGGGATCGACAACGGCATTCGCAAACGGATCCTGGCCGCGGCGGTCAAGGGAGCGGAGTCGATGGGGTACTACTCGGCGGGCACAATGGAGTTCCTCGTACAGGGCGACGAATTCTTCTTCATGGAGATGAATACGCGTATTCAGGTCGAGCACCCCGTGACCGAACTGGTCACCGGCAGGGACCTGATCCGCGAGCAGATCTCCATCGCCGCGGGGGATGCTCTGTCATACCGTCAGGAAGAAATTCGCTTTTCCGGGCACGCCATCGAGTGCCGGGTCAACGCCGAGGATCCCGCCCAGGATTTCATGCCCTCGCCGGGCACCATCTCCTTTTTTCACCTGCCCGGTGGCGCGGGTGTGCGTGTGGACTCGCACGTGTACCAGGGCTACCAGATCTCACCGTACTACGACTCGATGATCGCCAAGATCATCTGCCACGGGCTCACCCGCGAGGAAGCCATCGGGCGCATGAAACGAGCGCTCGAGGAGTGCGTCGTCGAGGGAGTCGAAACGACGCTCTCGTTCCAGCGCTCGATCCTGGAGGATCCCCGCTTCGAGGGGGGCGATGTCGGCACACGATTCATCGAGGGATTCGATTGGG
The DNA here is from genome assembly GCA_046754105.1 of Candidatus Krumholzibacteriia bacterium. Classification (GTDB taxonomy): domain Bacteria; phylum Krumholzibacteriota; class Krumholzibacteriia; order WVZY01; family WVZY01; genus JAZGDW01. Next base: position 10,142 of record JBHHVD010000006.1, on the reverse strand, counting down.
GCGCCAAAAAATAGGTGGCAGCCCCCCCGGGGGATAGTGCTAGACTTCGCTGCGGGAGGACCCGTGACCCGGATGAATCGCAGCGTAACCTATTTCTTCTTACTCTCTTTGCTCGCCCTTGCGGCTTTCCTCGTGGTGGCTTTCGCAACGAGCGGCGTCGGCGACTGGCCGTTCGCCCGCGGAAGCTCGTTTCGCGAGGTGGCGAACCTCTGCGGCCCGTTGGGGTCCGCCGCGGCGTACGCCGGTTTCGGACTGTTGGGGCGCGTTTTCGCGTGGGTGATCCCGCTTGCGCTCGTCGTGCTGAGCCTGGGGCTGGCGCTCGATCGAGCACGGCGGGCGGTCAAGGTCTTGGCCAAATCGCTGGGGATCGTCCTGCTGCTCGGCACGTTCTTCTCGCTGGTGCCGTTTACGAGCCAATCGGCGCGTTTGACGGGATCGGTGGGGTCGAGCGTCGGTGGCGCGGTTTCGTCGCTGCTGGGAGACATAGGTGGCAGCATCGTAGTGATCACGCTGCTGATGCTCGTGCTCCTGACCGAGATCCGGTATCTCGCCGGGGTGGCGGTGGGAACGCTGAAAGGTGCCGCCGTCCGCCTTGCGGTGGTCCCCGCCACCGCGCGCGCCGCCTACCGCGCCGTGGCGGAGCGCTTGCAGGCCCGAGCTCAGCAAAAGCATGAGCGGCGGCTGCAACGGCAGGAACGAGAGAATCGCGAACGGCTTGCCGCGCACAGGGAGGCCGTTCCCGCGGAGGCCGGAGGGATGGCCCCGGCCGAGACGCCGTGGCTCTCGCCCACGTTCGAGGAACCGCAGCGGACCGCGACACCGGTGGCGCCACCCGTGTCCAGAACCGCGCCAAAGACCGCCCCCGGGGGCGCGGGACCGCTGGAAGACGCCGAGCTGCCGCCGTTGTCAATCCTCACACCCGGCGGAGGCGCCAACTCCGCGTTCTCGTCCGACCATCTGAAGAGCTGGAGCGACGTGCTGGTCGACAAACTGGCCAACTACGGCATCCACGGGCGCGTCACGACGATCAGCCAGGGGCCGCTGGTGACGACGTTCGAGTTCGAGCCCGCGCCCGGTGTGAAGATCCGGGACATCGTGAGTCGCTCGGACGACCTGGCGCTGGCCATGCGCGCCCGGAGCCTGCGGTTGATCGCGCCCATCCCCGGACGCGCGGTCGTCGGTATCGAGATCCCCAACCCCGAGCAAGCGATGGTGTACCTTCACGGCGTGCTCTCCGAGATCCCCGAGCGCCTCCGTTACAGCGGCATCATGATCGCGGTCGGCGTGGACGCGATGGGCAAACCGTTCCACATGAACCTGTGCACTGCTCCGCACCTGCTGATGGCGGGCACGACCGGGTCCGGCAAGAGCGTGTCGTTGAACGGTTTTCTCGCCAGCATTCTGTTTCAGTACCGTCCCAGCGACGTGCGCTTGATTCTCATCGATCCCAAGATGGTGGAAATGAGTTTGTTCAACGGCATACCGCATCTTCTGCATCCGGTGATCACGGATACGCGCGAAGCGGTGCGCGTGTTCAACTACCTGATAACGGAAATGGAGCGGCGCAACCACCTGTTGCACGATCACGGCGTGAAGAACATCGAGAGTTTCAATTCCAAGCTCGCGATGGAAAAGATCGACCCGTCGCACGGACCAGTAGAGAAACTGCCCTATATCGTTCTGGTGGTGGACGAGCTGGCGGATCTCGTCCTGAGCAAGGGTGCGGACTTTGAGACGCTGCTGTCGAGGCTGTCGAACATGGCGCGGGCCGTTGGTATTCACATGATTGTTGCAACGCAGCGCCCGTCGGTGGACGTTATCGACGGCAAGACCAAAGCCAACTTCCCCACCCGCATCGCGTTCCGGGTGGCGACCCGGGTCGACTCGCGGACGATCCTCGACTGTATCGGCGCGGACAAACTCCTCGGACGCGGCGACATGCTCTACGTCGACGCGAAGCACCCGGAGGCGATACGGTTGCATGGTGCGTGGCTGTCGGAGGAGGAGCTCGAGTTGCTCGTCGACCACTGGAAGCAGCATGAGTTCGAACAATCGCATCTGGCCCTGTTCGAGGAAACGCCCGGCGCGGTGGCGCAGGAGGAAAGGGATCCGTATTTCGAGGAGGCGAAGAACATCATTCTGCACTCCCGGCAGGGTTCGACGTCGCTCCTGCAGCGGCGGCTCCACGTGGGGTACGCGCGCGCGGCGCGGCTTCTCGACCAGCTGGAGGAATCGGGAATCGTCGGACCGCCCGACGGCAGCAAACCGAGGGAAGTGCTGGTGCGCGCGGAGGAGAACGTCCATCGCTTCCCGGGCGATGGAGTGAGGTCCGATCGCGGATGAAAACCTTCATGGTGAGCATGGGGTGTCCGAAGAACCTCGTGGATACCGAAGCGTCCGCGAGTCTTCTGCAGGGGGCCGGATGTACCATGACCGGCGATCCCGGCGACGCCGACTTGCTCATCGTCAACGCCTGTTCGTTTCTCGACGCGGCCTGGCAGGAGACTGTGGAGGAAGTGGAGCGGCTCGCCCGGTTCAAACACGCGGGGGGCGCGAAGAAACTGGTCTTGACAGGGTGTCTTCCGAGGCATCGCGCGGAAGATCTTACTACGTCTCTGCCTGACGTCGACCATTTCCTGCCGGCGGGGTCGCAGGAGCGCCTTCCGTCACTGGTCGAGGCGTGGCGTGGGAGCGGCGACGGAGCGGAGTTCGCGGGGATGACGAACCCTTTCGCGGGGTTCGAGACACGGTGCCTGCTTACCCCCTGCCACACCGCTTACGTGAAGATCGCCGAGGGCTGCAGCCGAAGTTGCACGTTTTGCGCCATTCCAAAAATTCGCGGCGGCATGGTATCGCGGGACCCGCGTTCGATCGTCCGCGAGGTCGAGAATCTGGTTGCCCGGGGTGTCCGGGAGGTTGCGCTGCTGGCTCAGGACATCACGTCGTACGACGCGAGGGGCACGCGCTTTGCGGACCTCGTCGACGCCATCACCGCGACCGGTATCGATTGGATTCGAATCCTCTACGTGCACCCCGGATCGCTGTCCCCGGAGCTGGCCCGGCGCTTGTTCGCCCACCCGGCGGTGTGTCGCTACCTGGAGTGCCCCGTGCAGCACGCATCGGACCGGGTGTTGAAGCGGATGCGGCGGCCCTACACCCGGGCCACGCTGGAGAGGCTCTTCGGCCGGGTGCGAGCGGAGTTTCCGGACGTGATGGTGCGCAGCGAGGTGATCGTGGGCTTCCCCGGCGAAGGCGAGGAGGATTTCGAACAGCTCAAACAGTTCGTCGAGTCGATCGGGTTTGCGTCATTGGGTATTTTCACGTATTCTTGTGAATCCGGTACCGCTGCGGCGGCGTTGGACGGGCACGTCGGCGACGCGGTCAAGGCCGAGCGGGCGGCGGAATTGAGTACGGTCCAGGACGCCGTGGCATTTGGTCTGCACGGTCTCCGGCGCGGCCGTGTCCTGCGAGTGCTCGTCGACCGGAAACTGGAAGAGCCGGCCCCGGTATATCCCGACTGTGCCTACGCGGGTCGGTATTTCGGCCAGGCGTTCGACGTGGACGGCGAGGTGTTCCTCACGGGCGACAACGTCAAGGTCGGTGGCTTCGTCGACGCCCGGATTACCGACGCGGACATCACCGACCTCAAGGGCGAAGTTGTTTGACTTTATTGCACTTGACCATCCCCTGCTGAATTCGTTATCTATAGACACCTTGAGGAGGAAGCATGCTCTTGTTCCGGCGTAGCACCGCCCTTTTGTTTTTTCTGGCCGCGGGTATCGCGACGGGGGCTCGCGGCGTCCGCGCCGAGGAACCGGTAATCACCAACCTCCAGCTGATGACGATCCTCACCGACGAGGTGATAGAGGAACTGCTGTCGCGCATGCCGGCCAGCATCAAGAGCCGGCCCGTCATTCTGGCGCCCTACACGAGTGATGAGCGGTACGAGTTCATTAGCAACGGTTTCAGCCGGATCCTGACCTCGAACGGTTACCGCACGTTGAAGAAACCCGTCCCCGCGGCGGGTGGCAGTGGGGCGGGGGCACCGCCCGCGGTCGGCGGCATACGGCTGGAATACCAGGCGCTCGATTTCAGCTTGATATACCCCAAGGCCTACCGGGCACACCTCATCGGTGGCCGCAAGGTCAAGCGTCGTGCAAATATCACTCTGCTGGCCAAGCTCGTCGAGCCGGGTGACGAGGCAGTCGCGTGGATCGGAGAAGCGTCGAGATCTCGTGAAGATCAGTTCGCCCACAGACTGCTACCTCAGGTGGAGGCCGACCTGCTCGAGTTTACGAAACCTGAAATCCCGTCCACCCGCTGGGGGAGAGTCGTCGAGCCGGTCGTGGTCAGCGGTATCATTGTGGGGCTCATCTATCTGTTCTTTTCGAACCAGGATAACAACTAGCTCTCCAATGTCCATTACGGTTCGCTCACATCGGGGGTCCAGGGTTCCGCGCGGGACCGCCGCAGTGCTCTGCGTGCTGCTCGTCGTAGCTGCGGCGGGATGCTCCAGGAAGGGAAAAGTCCTCGGCAAGATACGCGACTCGCTGGCGAAAAACAACTACGACGAAACGATGGTTCTCTGCGAGCACGCACTGCGTAAAGGTGTCCAGGATGGCGAGGTATACTACTACTACGGCGTGGCGCTGATCGAGGTTGGGAGGGACTACGAGTCCTTCCGGCGGTTTCACGAGGCCGTGGCCAGGGACTCGACGCTCGCCGGTCGCGTCGCCGCAAGACTCCTCCAGAAGGGCAAAACGGCGATCGAGAAGGGGCAAAAGCGGGCGGCAAACCGGCTCAGGCAGGCGGCGGACTTCGATCCTGGAATCGAGTTGGGCGTGTACAAGTACGCGGTCGCCGAGGCGTACTTCGACGAAAAAGCGTTCGCGCAGGCAGCGAGCTTCTACCGCTCCGCCGTGGTCGATTGGCCGGATACGTCGGCGGCGGAGAAGGCCTACTTCAACTTATCGCAATGCTACCTCGCCATGGCGGATTCGACGGAGGCGATAGCGGCGCTCGAGGAGGAACTGTCGCGATATCCGAAGGGTGTCCTGTCGGGTCGCGCGCGTTACAAATTGATCAATTTGCTCTACGCCAGCGCGCAGGCGGAGTTCGGACGCGGCAACTACGAAACCGTCGTGGAACAGACGACCGCGTTGCTCGAACGCACGGACAACCGGTCGTTCGTGCAGCGCGCCCGTTTCCTGCTGGGAGAGGCGTACGAGCGTATGGGTGATTATGAGAACGCTTACGCCCAGTACAAGGCAATAATCGACAAGGACCGGGGCGCCTCCGGGAGAATCGTCGAAAAGGCGCGGGAGAAGATAACCGCGTTCCGCGATTCAGGACTTATCTGAGTTCCGAAATGTCAGCATATCGACCACGAGATGAACATTCCTACACACGCGAATATCCCTGACCCTCTCAACACGAGAAAGCGCATTGTCTGGATTTGTTGTCTGCTGTCGGTCGTCGCCGGCTGCGTGGCGGGCATTCCATCGGTGCCGGACTCGCCCGATGAGATTCTCAAACGCGCCGACGCTTATTTTCAGGAAAAGAAATATTTTCAGTCCCAGGAGCTTTACAAGGCGTTCCTCGCACGGCACCCGGGACATGACCGTAGTGACTACGCACAGTTCATGCTCGGGGAAAGCATCTACGCCGACGAGGACTACGCGCTGGCATCCGTCGAGTACCGGATCCTGGTGACGAACTACGGGTACAGCGAGTACGTAGACGAAGGGTACTTGAAGGAGGCGTTGTGTCTCCACAAACAGGCGCCCAAATCGGAGCTCGACCAGTCGAACAACCGCGACGCGCTCTCGAAGCTCGAGAGATTCGTGCAGATTTTTCCGCAAAGCCCGCTCATGCCCGACGCGTTGCGCTACATAGAGGCCATCAAAACGGTGCTCGCGCGGAAAGAACTGGCGACGGCGTTGTTCTACATAAGCCGAAAGCGCTTCGACTCCGCGCTGATCTATCTCGACAAGGTCATAAAGGACTACCCGAACAACGCCTTTTGGGTCGAAGCGTTGTACCACAAGGCACGGATATATGCCGACCGCGAGCGGGCGGACGAAGCGATCCAGCTCTTGTCTCAGGCCCTCGAGTATCCGGACGACGTTGAAATCAAGACAGACGCTTCGGTGCTGCTGAAGCAGCTGCGCGGGAACTGACATGGACCGCGTCGGAATACTGGGCGGGACCTTCGACCCGCCGCATAACGCCCATCTGCGCATGGCTCGGGCCGCGTTGGAGAGGATACCCCTGGACCGCGTGCTGCTGATGCCCGCCCCGCACCCGCCGCACAAACAAGCGGGGGATGTAACGCCGTACGCCGTGCGCCTGCGAATGGTGGAACTAGCCGTCTGTGGGGAGCCGGGGATCGAGGTGTCGCGCATGGAAGAGGGACGCGGTGGGCCGTCGTACACCATCGACCTGCTCGACGTCTATCGGCGGGATCACGACGACGACGTTTTTCTCATTGTGGGCGCCGACAGCGTGCAGGACCTGCCCGACTGGAAGTCACCCCGGTCGATACTGAAACTCGCCACGCTCGTGGTTTTTCCCCGGACCGGTTATGAGCCGGCCGTGCCGGTGGAGGGGAAGGCGGCGGTCGTGCTTTTCGAAGAACCGGTGATCGATATCTCGTCCAGCGAGCTCCGAAAACGGGTGCGCGAAGGTAAACCCGTGGAGTCGTTCCTGCACAAGTCCGTCCACAAGTTTATTTTAGACAATTCTCTCTATAGCTGATAGTTTTCACGTGGCATCCGATTCCACGGGGAGCGTACAGGCATGTCGTTGTACCTGGTGGATGGGCACGCGCTGGCCTATCGTTCATACTACGCATTCATCCGACGACCGCTGGTGAACTCGAGGGGTGAGGAAACCAGTGCGGTGTACGGTTTCGTCAACACCGTCCTCGCCATCCTCGACAAGTTTGATCCCACGCACATCGCCGTCGTGTTCGACGCCGAGGGCCCGACGTTTCGGGACGAGATCTTCGCCGACTACAAGGCGAACCGGCCGAGCATGCCGGAGTCGCTGGCCGAACAGCTGCCGCGGATCCGGCTGGTCCTGGAAGCGATGCGCATCCCACGGCTGTCCGTACCGGGGTTCGAGGCGGACGACGTCATTGCGACCCTGGCGCGCAAACTGGAGCGGGCCACTCCGGTGCGCGTAGTGTCGGGCGATAAGGATCTCTACCAGATCGTAAGCGACAAGACGCATATCATTCGCCCCGGCAAGGAAGGCCTGCTCGAACATGAGATCGGCCCCGAGCGCCTGCGCGAGATGAGCGGCCTTGGGCCCGAGCAGTTCGTCGACTACCAGTCCCTGATGGGTGACCCCACGGACAACGTGCCCGGTGTGCCGGGCGTGGGCGAGAAGACCGCGCTCAAGCTCATCCAGGAATTCGGCACCATGGAGTCGGCGTACGAAAACCTGGACTCGATCAGATCCGGGGCGTTGCGGAGCAAGCTGGTCAAGGGCAAGCAGCAGGCGCTGATGTCGAGACGTCTCGTCCAGCTCGAAAGTGCCGTGCCGATCGACGTCGGGCTAGAAGAGCTGGGGCGGCGGCAGTTCGACACGAGCAAACTCAAGCAGCTCCTAGAGGAACTCGAGTTCTTCCGTATTCTCGAAGCGGTCGGTGGCGAGCCGGAGCCCGAGGCGGCGAGCGCCCCGCACGACTACCGGCTCGTCGACAGCGAGGCCCTGCTGCGCGAGCTGGCCGAAACCCTCGCCCAGTGCGGCGAGTTCGCGGTCGACGTCGAGACGAGCGCCCTCGATCCGATGCGGGCCGTCTTGGCCGGGATCTCGGTGGCGACGGCGGAGGGCCGGGCCTGGTACGTTCCGCTTCACAGCGTCATCGACGAGGAGCTCTCCCTGCTGACACCACCGAGGGAAGCGGCCGGCCTGCCACCGGAAACGGTACGAGAGATCCTGGGGCCGGTGCTCTCCGATGCGTCCGTCGGCAAGATCGGCCAGAACATCAAGTACGACGCCATCGTGCTCGAAAACGCGGGCCTGGGCCTGGGCGGCATCGAGTTCGACACCATGCTCGCCTCGTACTGCCTCGATCCGGGCCGGCGCGGCCACGGCCTGGATAATCTCGTTCGGGAGACGTTCGGGCACAAGATGATCCCGTTCAAGTCGCTCTTCGAGGGCCGCGCGCAGAGGAAAGACATCCGAACCGTGCGCCTGCAAACCGTGTTGGAATACGCTTGTGAGGACGCGGATTACACGCTGCGCCTGAAAAACCATTTCCAACCGCTCCTGCAGGCATCGCAGGTGAAAGACCTGTTCGAAAAAGTTGAGATGCCGCTGAGCGGCGTGCTGGCCCGAATGGAGATGCGGGGCGTCACCCTGGATTCGCCGGTTCTCGGCGAGTTGTCGCGGGATTTGTCCACAAAGCTGGAGGACATCGAAAGGTCGATTTACCGCGAGGCGGGCGAGGAGTTCAACATCAACTCCACGGCCCGGTTGCAGGAGGTCCTCTTCAAGAAGCTGGGACTCAAACCCACACACAAGACCAAGACCGGGTACTCGACGGACATGGAAGTCCTCAAGGCCCTCGTGGACCAGCACGTAATGCCAAGGCTGGTCATCGAGTACCGGACGCTGAGCAAGTTGAAGAACACGTATGTCGACGCGCTTCCCAGGCTGGTCCACCCACGGAGCGGGCGCGTGCACACGTCTTACAACCAGGCGATAACGACCACGGGCAGATTGTCCAGCTCCGACCCAAACCTGCAGAACATTCCGATCCGCACCGAACTGGGGAGAGAAATCCGCCGGGCCTTCGTCGCCGGCGGGGACGGCTGGACCCTCATTGATGCGGACTATTCGCAAATCGAGCTGCGAATCATGGCCCACCTGTCGCGAGACGCGGAACTCATCCGGGCGTTCGAGCAGGGCGCCGACGTGCACCGCCGCACGGCGGCGCGGATCATGGGGTTGCCGGAGGAACGGGTATCGGACGAAATGCGGTCCCGGGCCAAGACGGTGAATTTCGGCATCATCTACGGCATGGGCGCGCGGGGGTTGGCGCAGGCGCTTGGTATCGAGCCAGGCGAGGCCAGGAAGTTCATAGACGATTATTTCGAGAGCTATCCCGGCGTGCGGCGCTTTATCGACGAGACGATAGAACGGGCGCGGAGGGAAAAGGCCGTGACCACGCTGCTGGGGCGCGTCCGGCACGTGCCGGATATCACGAGCGGTGACCGGCGGTCGCAGGCGTTTGCGCAGCGCGTCGCGGTGAACACGCCGATCCAGGGAACGGCGGCGGATATCATAAAGGTCGCGATGGTCACGCTCGACGCCGAGCTCGAGCGCCGGGGTCTCGAAGCGCGGATGATCCTGCAGGTTCATGACGAGTTGCTCCTGGAAGCTCCCGCGACGGAAGTGGATCTGGTGGTGGAACTGGTGCGGAAGTCGATGGAGGAGGCGATGGCCCTGGAGGTGCCGCTCAAGGTCGACATTGGGCTTGGCCGGGACTGGCTCGAGGCGCATACTTGAGCGGGGTTTGAGAATGAAAATCATCGGACTGGCCGGCGAATCGGGCACGGGCAAGAGCACGATCGCCGAACATCTGCGGGGCAGGGGAGCGTCGCATATCGACGCCGACCGGGTGGGCCACGACCTGCTCGAGAACGACCCGGACGTCCGGCGCCGGCTCCGGGCGACAATCGGCGAGCGCGTATTCGAAGGCGACGCGATCGATCGCGCGGCCCTCTCGTCGTTCGTGTTCCGCGAGGCGGCGGCGCTCGCCACCCTCAATTCAATTATCCACCCCGCGATCGTGCGCGAGTGCGAGCGGAGAATTGAAGAGCTGGCCCGGCAGGGCGCCGACATGGCGGTCATCGACGCGGCGCTCCTGCTCGAAGTAACGCTGCCGTTCAGAGTCGACCTGATGATTGCGCTGAGCTGTTCCAGAGACGAGCAGCTGCGCCGGCTGCAGGCGAAGGGCGGTTTTTCGCGGGAGCAGCTGGAGGCGCGCCTCTCCAGCCAGGCGGACCTGCAGAAATCTTTTTACAGGGCCGATGTGGTGTTGGATACTGACAGGCCCAAGGCGGTCGTGCTCTCCGAGGTGGAGCGGCTGATCGATTTCCTGTTGGATACGAAGAGGTAGTGGCGGCATC
>JBHHVD010000005.1:0-65348 GCA_046754105.1 Candidatus Krumholzibacteriia bacterium | reverse complement strand
GCGACGTTCGATCGATGCGCTGGAGCGGGAGATGCGGGAGGCGGGCGAGGCGGAGTCATTCGTGCGCGAACAACTCGACAGCGCTTTCTCCGGGCTCGGCGCAGACGACTTGTCCAGAATCGTCGTAGCCTACGAACCGGTGTGGGCGATCGGCACCGGCAAGACGGCGACCCCGGACGATGCGCAGGCCATGCACCGCCTCATCCGCGCCCGCGTGGCGGAGCGCTTCGGCGACGGCACCGGCGACGGGGTGCGAATCCTCTACGGGGGGAGCGTCAAACCGGAGAACGCAGCGGAACTGCTCGCGAGAGAAGAAATCGACGGCGCGCTGATCGGGGGCGCGAGCCTGCACGTGGATTCGTTCGCCGGCATCGCGCGGGCCGGGTAGGGAACCGGCACGAAATACTGTATAACTGATTATATTACAGTGGGTTACATATAGGCGGCGCCTTGACTTCGGAAGGGCCCTCTGGTAGGCTAGCCCGCATGGAAAGGAAACGCAGTTGATTTATAATCTCGTATTGACCATTCACGTAGTCGTCTGCGTCGTGTTGATCGTTGTGGTGTTGATGCAATCGAGCAAGGGCGGTGGTCTGGCCGGAGCCTTTGGTGGTGGCGGCGATCAGACGGTCTTCGGTGGACACGAAACAGCCACGTTTCTCAGCAAGGCCACGACGTATCTCGCCGTCACGTTCATGGTGCTTTCCCTGCTGCTCGCGTTTCTCACGTCGAACCGCACGACGCGACGGCCGGAGAGCGCCTTGCAGCGTTCCCTCGAGCAGCAGGGTAACGTCATCCCGAGCGGGGAGAACATCGACGACATACTGGGAGCGTCGGCGCTGGACAGCATTCCCGCCGATACGACCCGGCAGCAGTAACCCCAGGGACCTCGCCGAGGTGGTGAAACTGGTAGACACGCTGTCTTGAGGGGGCAGTAGACGAAAGTCTGTGCGGGTTCGAGTCCCGCCCTCGGCACCATATCCCCGTTCGGGGCACGGTAGTGCGCCGACGTCCGGCCGCCTGCAGGCGCTGCTCCGGCGCTCAAACCCCTTCATACCTCGAACCATCCGGGAATCAACGATTTGCATACCTGTATAAGATATTGTACGCATAGTCGTCGCCGCCGGCCCTTTCCGAGCGGCCGTTTCGGTTTTTCAAGGTGGTGAATCATGTTTGCCCCAAGCAGTGTGTCATCGAGCGTCGAGTTCTGCGCCGAGTCAACGATTCGTCTCCGCGCCTGCATGGCGGCGGTGATCGCGTCGATCGCCCTGTGGGGAGGGTTGGCGGTGGCCGCGCCCCAGGGCCGGGAGCAAAGGAGTACGCTCGGCGACCAGAAATCGATCAGCATTACCATCTACAACAGCAACCTCGGACTGGTCAAGGACGTGAGAAACCTCCGGTTGGCGCGGGGTGTGCTCGACCTCAAGTTCCAGGGGGTAGCGGCGCAGATCGATCCCACGAGTGTCCATATTCGGTCCCTGGATCACCCCGGCCATCTCTCCGTTCTCGAACAGAACTTCGAATTTGATCTCATCAGCCCGGCGAAACTCATGGAGAAATACCTGGGCCGCGACCTGGAACTCGTCATGTGGAGAAACGGTGAAGAAATCACCGTGCCCGCGCGGCTGATCGGAAACCAGGGAGGGTACGTGTATGAAATGAACGGCAAGATCGCCATCAACCCGTCCGGGCGTGCCGTCCTGCCCGAGCTCCCCGAAGGATTGATTTCGAAGCCGACGCTGGTGTGGATGCTGGACAACGACCGCCGAGAGCACGAAATCGAGGCGAGTTATCTCACCTCGGGCATCAATTGGAAGTCCAACTACGTCCTGGTACTCTCCAAGGCTGACGACAAGCTGGACCTCTCCGGATGGGTCACGATCAACAACCAGAGCGGAACGACTTACACGGATGCGTCGATCAAACTCGTGGCAGGCGATGTGAACCGCGCGGGTTCCGAGCTGGACGTGTACGCCATGGCCAAGCACGCCCGGGGAGGACGGCTGGCGGCCGAGGAGCAATTCGCCGAGCGCGCGTTCTTCGAGTATCACCTCTACACACTGCAGCGCAAGAGTACGATCAAGAACAACCAGACGAAGCAAATCAGCCTGCTGAACGCGGAAAACGCCTCGGTCGAGAAGAGGTACGTGTACCGGACCGGTGTTCCGTACTGGTATGCCGCGATGTCGGGGCCCGACAAGGACACCAAGGTCGGTGTGTTTCTATCGTTCGACAACTCGAAAGAGAACAACCTGGGAATGCCCCTGCCGAAGGGTGTGGTGAGGGTGTACAAGCGGGACCACGAAGAGGCCCTGCAGTTCATTGGCGAGGATCGCATCGATCACACCCCCGAGGATGAGACCGTACGGGTCAAGATGGGTGACGCCTTCGACATCGTCGGCGAGCGCGTGCAGACCCGTTTCAAAATACTGCAAAGCGGGCACCTGTATGAGTCTTCCTACAAGGTCGAGCTGCGCAATCACAAGGACGAGCCGATCACGGTGTCCGTCGTCGAGGTCATCCCCAGCGACTGGGAGGTCGTGGAGAAGTCCCACGACTACGAGAAGGAATCCTCGAACCGCATTCGTTTCGACGTACCCGTGCCCGCCAGGGGCGCGAGCGAACTGACCTACACGGTCCGCGTCAAGTATTGACCGGTGCGGACCCCGGTCGTTATCGGCGCCCCGTCGTACAAAGGGCACCGCATTTTCGTGTTTGCAATTTCGGGCCGGGCGGGATAGGATGCCAGAATCCTGCCGGAACTCAGCCAATGGGGGCATGACGGTTGTCGCAAGACATTTTCAGCTATCTTTCGTCGCATAGTGGGCCGTATCTCCTGGCCGCGCTGCTGCTCGGCTCGGTCGCAGCCGTGGCAGCCGTGGCGCTGCTGGTCAGAATGCGCTCGCTGCTCCGTCCGTTCGCCAGGGTACGGGCCGAAACGGACGATCCGGCGCACGTGCTGCCGGCCGTCCTCGCCCTCGTGGAAAAAAACGAGTCCAGGGTCGAGGATCTGGCGACCGAGCTGGCCGCGCACCTGGCGGAGAGTCGATTTTTTGTGCGTCACGTGGGCCTGGTCCGCTATGACGCGTTCGGCGATATCGCCGGGCAGCAAAGCTACTCGATGTGTCTCCTGGACAGCCGTAAGAACGGCGTGGTGCTTACCTATCTCACGAGCAAAGGGTCGACCCGCGGCTACGCCGTGACCATGCGGGACGGCGAACCACACCGGCAGCTAAGTGACGATGAGACCCGTGCCGTCGATGCGGCCCTCTCGGGCGACGCCCTGGTCACGGAGGCCCGCTAGGCACTCCCGCCTCTGCCGCCCCGCACACCGGCCAGTTTGATTCGCTTCCAACGATCCGTCTTCAGCCTCAGAAACATTCCCGAGCCAAGAAACAGGATGTAAATCGTGGCACCGGTCCACGCGCCGGCGACACCGCCGTGGAGCAGCGTCCCGAAGACGTAGGCGAGCGGCAGGAAGAGAAACCAACCACCTCCGAGCGCGAGCAACATGGGGACCTTGGTGTCGCCCGCGCCACGCAGCGCCCCGCTGGCGACGATTTGTACGCCGTCGAAGAGCTGGAAGACGGCGGCGAGCAGGATGATACGCTTTCCGTAGAAAACGACCGTCGGGTCGTCGTTGAACAGCCGGATGAGAAACTCCGGGAACGAAACGTAGCACAGCGCGACGAAACCGGTCAGAAGCAGCCCCAGGTGGACCGCCCTGTAACCGGATTTCTTGGCCCCTCCGGCGTCGCCGGCGCCGATGTACTGGCCCATCAGCGTCGTCGCCGCCACGGAGAACCCGTTGCACGGCATGAACGATAACGCGAGAATCTGGATGATGATCTGGTTCGCCGCCAGCGCCTCCGTACCCATCCGGCCCACGTAGGCGGAGAAGGCCAGAAAGCTGCCGATATCCAGGAGGTAGTGCATACCGATCGGGGTGCCGATCCTCAGCAGCCTCGTGATGCGGTCGATGCGGAATCGCCACTGGCGGTGGGTCTGGAACCGGTGCCGGTACGAGGGCGAGAACGAGATCACACAAAGAACCGCCGCGGACAGCATGTTCGCGATAAAGGTGGCCCATGCCGCACCCTCTACTCCCATGGCGGGGAAGGGGCCCTTGCCAAAGATCAAAAAATAGTCGATGACAATGTTCGTCAGGTTGGCGACGATGGCGACCTTCATCGGCGTGCGCGTGTTGCCGATTCCGCGGAAGAAGTTGGAATAGTAGTAGTGGAGGATAAAGAACGGCCCGCTCAGCATGCGGATGTTGGTGTACGAAAGGCACAGGGGTCGAACGGCCGCGTCCGGCCCCAGCGCATCGACGGTCCAGGCGTTGAAGTGGCGAATGGCGAGGATGACCGCGCCGGAGGCGATTGCCAGGTACAGGCCCTGCCACATGTAGCGCGCGCAATCGGCATAGTTCCTCGCGCCGAAACTCTGGGAGACGTAGGTGTTGATGCTGTAGCTGAGCCCGATGAAGAACGAGTACAGCGTGAACACCATCAACCCGCCCAGGCCGACGGCTGCGAGCTCGGTCTTGCCCACGTGACCGACCATGGCGGAATCCACCGTCCACATGACCGTCTGCGAAACCATTGTGATAATGGCGGGGTAGGCGAGGTCCCATACCTCCCGATAGGACCCCGATGGCGCAGCTGGGGAGGGATCGTGGTTTATTCGGAGTCTTCCTTTTGCTTTCGGCTGTAGTTTTCCAGGATACGCTTCTCTGTCGTGCTCAGGTTCTCGTAACCTTTCGTGGCGATCTTGTCCAGGATGGAATCGATCTTGACCCCCTCCTGCGATTCAAACTGCTGTCGCCTGCCCTGCTGCCGGCTGCCGAACCAGCGGCGGGCGCGGTGAGAAACGCGCGTGTTCAGGATCTCACGCCGGAAATAAAGCAGCCCCGCCGCCATACCGCCAAGATGTGCAAAGTAAGCGATACCGGATGGCCCCGAAAGACCCTGGGCGAGTTGAAATATCGCCAGAAACGTGACCAGATATTTCGCCTTTATGGGGAACAGGAAATACAGGTACACGTAGCTGTTCGGAAACATGATGGCGTAGGCGAGGTAGAGACCGAAGACGGCCCCGCTGGCCCCGATCACGGCGTTGTTGTAGGTGAATACGATGCTGAAGAGAGCCCCGCCGAGACCACAGGTCATGTAATACTTCAGAAACCTCTGGCTGCCCCAGACCGATTCCAGGGCGTTGCCCAGGAAGAACGTCATGAGCATGTTGAAGAAGAGATGCATGAATCCCGCATGCAGGAACATGTAGGTCAGGGGCTGCCAAAAGTGGAGTTCCTGCACGACGAGGCGGGGGGTCAGGGCGAACAGGCGGATGAAACCCGCCCCGAATATGTATTCGAGGAAGAACACAACCACATTGGCCGCGATGATCTTGGTGACGATGCGGTTGGCGAAATAGTCGCCCCAGGAGGGGCGACGCTCTTGTCGGTAGTGGTAGCGCATGACGATCTGTCTCCTTGGTCTAAAATACACGGTACCGTCGTCGAACCGCAATCAATTCCCGGCCCCCGCGAAAACTCTTGGGAATAATGCGCTTGTGCTCGTCCCGGAACCGCTTATAGTTAGGCATATTGAGCCCCCCGGGACGCTGAAACTTTTATCCCGCCTGCGTCGTATTAACTACGACACCCAACCCAATTCCGGTTCCAGAGGGAGAACACATGGCACGCTCCAGGAAGAAGACCGCGGGGATTATCATATTCATCGTAATTGTAGTTCTGGTAGGTGGTTACTTCACGGTGGCCTCGCTGCGCCAGGGAGTGGCGGAGTCCGCGGACAGCACCGCCGACAGCACGGCCGTGGCCAGCGGCGATACGACGGACGGTGATACCGGGAAGGACAAGGACGACAAGGACAAGAAAAAGGAACCGGACCCGGTTCCGGTCGAGGTGGCCACGGTGAAGCCCCGCCGGATATCGTCTTTTTACTACACGACGGCGACGCTCGAGCCCGAGAGAAAGGTGAAGGTCCTGGCCAAGATCACCGGCGAGGTGAGGACGCTGTTCGTGGAAGAAGGCGCCAGAGTTCCCCGGGGTGCCATGCTGTGCCAGATAGAGGACGACGAGCTCAGGATCACACTCGACGAGGCCCGTATCAACCGGGACCAGCAGCGGAGAGAATACGACCGGCTAAAGACGATGCACGATGAGAAGCTGATAAGCGATACGGAATTCGCCGACCGCCAGTACCAGTACCAGCTGGCCGAGAACAAGTTTTCGGCGGCGGAGCTGAAATACGAGTACACAAAGGTCAGGGCACCGTTCGACGGGGTCATCACGAAGCGGTTCATCGAGCCCGGCCAGAACCTCGGTGTCGGCACCGAGATGTTCGAGGTGGTCGACCCCGACCCGCTCCTCATCCGCATGTATCTGCCGGAGAACGAAATTCGTGATATCCGGATCGGGCAGGCGGTAACCATACAGCCCGATAACGATCCGGATCGGACCCTGGAAGGAACGATCATCCGTATCGCTCCCGAGGTCGACGACCGCACCGGTACCGTCAAGGTCACCGCCGAGACCCGGGGCAGGGCGATGCCGGGGAGCTTCGCCCGCATTAAGATCGTAACCGACACGCGGCGGGGTTCTCTGACCATCCCGCGTCGTGGGCTTGTCTCGGATGCCGGCGAGCTCTACGTCTACGTCGCCGAGGCGGACACGGTGCGCAAGGCGCCGATCAAGGTCGGTTTTCAGGATGAGGACTACGCGGAAGTTCTCCACGGTGTCGCCGGGGGAGACAGCGTCGTTGTCGTCGGAATCGGCGGCCTTCGTACCGGGACCAAGATAAAGATCCTGGACCCTAACATGCAGGACACGCTTTCACGGCAGGACGACGAGATGGAAGTCCAGCCGGCGTCAAACTGATCCTACGCCGGTCTACGGCGGCGTAGCGCTCGGCCGGCGGTGCAAAGCACCGCGCCGCAATCGCCGAGGCCTTCGAGCGTCGCAATAAAAGAAATCACCGGACAAACTGCCCGCTCGCCGAGTGGGTGTCGAGAAGGGACGCTGTGAAAATCATAGGCTTTTCGATCGGGCGGCCCGTTACCATTACCATGATCTTCGTCGCGGCGGTAGTCTTCGGGCTGGTGTCCTTGGGCCGCCTCGACGTCAAACTCCTTCCAGAGATCTCCTACCCAACGCTTACCGTCCAGACCGAGTACCCGGACGCTGCGCCGCAAGAAGTAGAGAGCTTCGTGACCCGGCCGCTGGAAGAAGCGGTGGGCGTTATCGCGGGCCTGCGCCACCTGCGCTCCGTGTCCAAAGCGGGTATGTCGGAGATCACGCTCGAATTCTCCTGGGACACCGAGATGGATTATGCGGCGCTGGACGTCAGGGAAAAGGTCGATCTCATCGAGCTTCCCCGCGAGGCCGAACAACCCGTTCTGCTCAGATACGATCCGTCACTGGATCCGGTGATGAGGCTAGGCATTTTTGGCGGCGAAAACCTGGTGCGGCTGCGCTACATCGCGGACCGCACGGTGAAGAAAGAACTGGAATCCCTCGACGGCATCGCCAGCGCGAAAGTCCTGGGCGGACTCGAGGAGGAAATCCAGGTCATCCTGGATGAAAAGAAGCTCGCGTCGTACGGGATCCCCATCTCGACGGTCAGCAACCGCCTGCTCCAGGACAACATCAATCAGTCCGGGGGCAAGCTGCGGGACCGCGGTTCGGAGTTCCTCCTGAGAACCGAGAACGAGTTCAGAGACATCGACGACATCGGCAATACCATCGTCAGCCAGCAGGATGGCCGCAGGATCGTGCTCGGGGATCTCGGTAGCATCACGAGGGGTTACCGCGAGCGGGAAGTGATCACGCGCATCAACGGCAAGGAGGCCGTCGAGGTCGCCATCTACAAGGAGGGTGACGCCAACACCGTCGAGGTCGCCGGGAGAATCCGGCGCCGCGTCGCCGAGGTCGAACGCGAGCTGACCGAGGGTGTGCAGATGCAGGTGCTTTTCGACCAGTCGCGTTTCATCAAGACATCTATCAACGAGGTGCTGTACAATGCCCTGCTCGGTGCGTTGCTGGCGGTGACGGTGCTGTACCTGTTCCTGAGAGACCTCAGGAGCACGATGATCATCGGTCTTTCGATTCCTATTTCCATTCTGACCACTTTCGTGTTGATGCGGCAGTTGGGTGTATCGCTCAACCTGATGTCGCTCGGCGGACTTGCGCTGGGTGTGGGCATGCTCGTGGATAACTCGATCGTCGTGCTCGAGAGCATTTCACGTTACAAGGAACAGGGACTGGACCGCAAAGAGGCGACGTTCAAGGGCGCGAGCAGCGTTGGTATGGCGGTCATCGCGTCTACCCTGACGAGTGTGGCAGTGTTTCTGCCCATTGTTTTCGTCGAAGGCATCGCCGGGCAGGTGTTCAGGGACCAGGCGCTTACCGTGTCGATCTCGCTGCTGGCGTCGCTGATCGTGTCCCTCATGCTCATCCCGATGATCTCATCCGTTCAAGGACGCACGTCGCCCAGCGCGGAAGCCCTGTTCGGCCGCCAGGACGCAACGCCAAAGCAAAGACGCTGGTTTACACGCAAAGTGGCCGGGGCGTGGGGGTTCTCGACGACTTCGGTGCCGGTGGCGGGGCTGAGGTTGTTGAGCGTGGTGGGCAGATTCCTGCGGGCGGTGTTCGGGGTCGCATTACGTCCCTTTCTCGCGTTGTTTAGCATGGCGTTCGCGGCGTTCGAGAGCAGGTATGCCCCCGCACTGGGGTGGGTGTTGAGGCGTCGCGGCGCGTTTCTATTCGCGATGATCCTGCTGTTCGGGGCGAGCGTGTGGGCTGCGGGGTTTCTGGGTGCGGAGTTGATCCCCCAGTTTTCGCAGGGCGAGTTCAGTTTCAACGTCCATCTGCCGGAAGGGAGCCCGCTGGAGGCGACGGATGCCAAACTGGCCGACATGGAAGCGATCGCGGAGGGAACGCCCGGCATCGAAAGCTATTTCGCGAGCGTCGGCGCAGCCACTCGCCTTGGCAGCAACGCGAAGAACAAGGATAAGAACCTCGGCCAGTTGAACGTCGTGCTCACCGACAAGGGCAACCCGGAGCTTGAAGAACGGATCGTACAGTCTCTCAGACGGCAATTCGCCGGGATCGAGGGGATGGATTCCAAGTTCGCGCGGCCGGCGTATTTCACTCTTCAGACGCCGGTCGAGGTCGACGTGTACGGGTACAACCTGGAAACGCTCAGGCGGGTGGCGGCGCAGTTCGAGCGCGAGTTGGCGAAGATCCCGGGTGTCAAGGATATGCGGATGTCGATGGAATCCGGTAATCCCGAGTTGAACGTCGTCTTCGACCGCGACCGCCTGTCGTCGTTAGGGTTGTCCCTGGACGACGTTGCCAACCAGCTGAAAACCAAGATACAGGGCGAGGTTCCCACCCGCTTCAAAGAACGCGAGATCCAGGTCGATATCCGGGTACGGACAACTGCCAAAGACGCGGAACACCTGGGCGAGCTGCGCTCGCTGGTGGTCGGCGAGCGCGAAGGCACACCCATCGCCCTGGGAACCGTGGCCGACCTGGACGTCGCCAGGGGCCTGAGTCAGATCACGCGGATTTCCCAGCAGCGGGCGGCAGTCGTCTCGGGCAACCTCTCCGGCCGCGACCTGGCATCGGTGTCCACGGATATAGAAGCGTTGATCGGCCAGATCACCCTGCCGCCGGGCATCACAGTGGAGCAGGGAGGCCAGAACGAGGAGTTGGCCCGCTCTTTCCGGAGCTTGCTCTTCGCTCTGCTGCTGGCGATTTTTCTCGTCTATCTGGTGATGGCGGCGCAGTTCGAGTCCTTCATCCATCCGTTCATCATTCTATTCACCGTGCCGCTGGGAGCCATCGGGGTCATATGGACCTTGCTTGCAACGGGGCAGTCATTGAACGTGGTCGTCTTCATCGGTGCTATCATGCTTGCCGGCATCGTGGTGAACAACGGTATCGTGCTGATCGATTACATAAACAGGCTGCGGCGCAGCGGCAAGGAAAAACTGGACGCGCTGCGCGAGGCGGGCAGGGTCCGTTTGCGGCCGATTATCATGACGACACTGACCACCGTGCTCGGCCTGTTGCCGATGGCGCTCGGTCTGGGCGAGGGCGCGGAGATCCGAGCGCCGATGGCATTGACGGTAATCGGTGGTCTGTTGGGGGCGACGGTGCTGACGCTGCTCGTCATACCCGCCTTGTATTCTCTTGTCGATCGAGGCAAATAGGCGCTGTTAACCGAAGGGCGATCCATGAAGCTCTACGAGCTCGCGGTACACAAGCCGGTCATCGTGACCATCGGCCTCGTGACCCTGCTTGCCGTTGGCCTTATTTCCGTCGACAAGCTCCCCATCGAGTTCCTGCCACAGATGGACTTTCCGTTCATCGGGATATTTGTCACCTATCCGAACTCCATTCCCACACACGTCGAGAGACAAATCGCAAAACCCCTCGAGGAGGTATTCGCGACACTCGGCGACGTGCGCGAGATATTCTCCGAATCCTCGTCGGACGGCGCGTTCGTAGGGGTGCTCTTCGACTGGGGACGGGATGTGAACGTGTTGCGAATGGAGGTCAAGGAGAAGCTGGACCAGATCAGGAGCGAACTGCCGAGCGACGTGGAGAGGATCCAGCTCTTTACGTTCAATTCCAACGACCAGCCTATTATGGTAGGGCGCATTTCGGCAAAGGGCCGGGACCTGATGGGAAGCTACGATTTACTGGAAAAGACGATTCTGAACCCCCTCAAGAGAATCGAGGGTGTTGGGCGTGTGGGAATCGATGGCGTCGAGCCACAGGAGATTTCGATCTACCTCGAGTTGGACAAGATCAAGGCCCACAGTGTAGACATCGGCGAACTGTTCCAGACGATCCAGACCATGAACGTCACTGCGTCCCTGGGCGAGGTGACCAGCGCCGGGCTTCGCTACAACGTTCGCGGTCTCGGCAATTTCACGTCCTTCGAGGAGGTCGAAAACCTCATCATCAGCGAACAGGGTTTGAGGCTGAAGGACGTGGCGACCGTCTACTACGGCGAGCCGTTGATCAACTACGGCCGGCATCTGGACGGGGAGTCCTGCATCGCCTTCTGGATCCAGAAATCATCCGGCGCCAACTCGGTCGAGGTGGCGGCCAAAGTCAACAAACAGCTCGAGAAAATCAACAACGATCCGCGCATGGAGGGAATCAGCTTCTTTCTTTTCTGGAACCAGGCCGAGCAGATTCTGAACAGCCTCCACGGCCTGCAACAGGCGGGGATCATCGGCGCGCTCTTCGCCGTGTTTATTCTGTACTTCTTTCTCAGGCGCCTTACCACCACGCTGATCGTCGCCGTTTCGATACCGTTCGCGCTCTTGTGCACGTGTGGGTTTCTGTTCTTTGCGGGGCAGTCGCTGAACGTGCTGACCATGATGGGGCTGATGCTTGGGGTTGGAATGCTCGTGGACAACGCCATCGTGGTGCTGGAATCGATTTTCCGGCACCAGGCCCGGGGTGAGGAAAGCGTTCGGGCCTCCATCATCGGGTCGCGGGAAGTGGCCACCGCGGTGGTCGCGGCAACGCTGACGTCGATCATCGTCTTCGCCCCGATCATCGTCACGCAGGACGCCTCCGGCATCATGACGTACCTCTCGCAGGTAGGGATGACGATTTCCGTTGCACTGTTCTTCTCGCTGCTGATCTCGCTCACGCTGATTCCGTTCCTGACCTCGCGGCTGCTAAGACCCAAGAAGCAGCGGGAATCCAGACTGCTCGCGAAGTTTCAGGAACGATACGTCCAGACGCTCAAGTGGACGACCCGCAAGAGACCGTTTATGACCGGACTCGTGATCATCCCGTTCATTCTCGTCGCGACGATCGGCGCCACCCGGGTCTTCAAGCTCGATTTCAACATGGAAGAGGGCGAGTTGATAGAGAACCTCTACGTCGACTACGATTTCTCGGACAATCTGACGTACAAGCAGACCGAGAAATACATCAACGCCGTGGAGAAGGTGCTTTTCGAGAAGAAGGAAGAACTCCGCATCAAACAGGTATACAGCTTTTACGCCAACAACCGCGCGGGGACCACGCTTTATTTCGAGGACAAGTTCCTGAGTGACAAAGCCCTCAAAGAGATCCGCAAGAAACTGCGAGAGGTACTGCCGCAGCTTGCCGGCGCGACGTTACGTTTCGGTGACGACCAGGGCGCGGGTGGGGGCGGCGTGCAGAAGATCCAGGTTTCGCTCTTCGGCGAAGACATGGCCCTGCTCGACGAGTACGCTCAAGAGGTCAAGCGTCGCATGGCCCTGATGGAAGGCATGGAGGACGTGCGTACAAGCATCGAGATGGGCAGCGAGGAAATCAAGATCGCGCTCAACCGCGACGTAGCACAGCAATATGGAATCTCGCCGCAGACGGTGAGCTCCATCATGAACCTGACCTTTCGTGGCATGCCGCTGCGGCGCTTCCAGGCGGTGGATCGCGAGGTAGACATGGATATCATCTTGTCGCCAGAGGACCGCGTCGGCCTCTACAATTTGAAAAATCTCCTCGTCGGCATGAATGACGGGCGCGAGATGACGCTGGGTGCGGTGGCCGACCTGTCGGTGAGCCGCGGCCCGACCACGATAAGCCGCAATAACCAGAAAGCAGCGGTGTCGGTCGAGGGCTCCTACGACAGGGAGAAATACAAGGAGATGACCGGGAACGTCGCGGGCCTGATGAACCAGATACAGTTTCCCCTGGGGTACTCGTGGTCGTTCGGAGACCGTTTCCGCCGCCAGCAGGAGCAGCAGAACGATATACTCTTCAACGTGCTTCTCGCCCTGATCTGCGTGTACCTCGTCATGGCTGCGCTGTTCGAGTCGCTCCTGCACCCGATGATCATCATGATGTGCCTGCCGTTTTCGCTCGTGGGTGTCATCGTGGCGTTGCTGGTCACGGGGACGGCCGTTAACCTGATGGCCATGATCGGGGTCGTGATTCTCATAGGCATCGTCGTCAACAACGGCATTGTCCTCGTCGACCACGTCAACAATTTCAGGCGCGGGGGAGACACCATCTACGAGGCGATACTTAAAGGGGGCCGGGAGCGCTTCAGGCCAATCGTCATGACGGCCTCTACCACGATTCTCGGGTTGTTGCCGATGGCGGTCGGCGAAACCAACATCGCGGGGACCCAGTACTACCCCCTTGCCCGGGCCGTGATCGGCGGGCTGGCGATGGGCACTTTCTTGACGCTGGTGGCGCTGCCCACCTACTACGTCATCGGTGAGCGTTTTATGCAGTGGACCCGCCAGGTTCGTGCCCGCGCCCGGCAGCCCCGCCGAAAGCTGTCAGGGGCGTAACGCCCGTTCACGGCATTGCGAACATGTACTTGGGGTGCTTGACGGTGAGAACCGGGCACGGGGCTTTTCGGACCACCTTCTCCGCCGTACTCCCCATCAGTATGTGCGCGATGGCGCCGCGGCCGTGGGTTGCCATCACGATCAGATCCGCGTTCTCTCTCTTTGCATATTTCAGTATCTGAACGAACGGTTTGCCGAATAGAGTCTCGGTGCCGACCGGGAGGTCGTCGGGAACCCGTTCCTCCACGAGGTGCTTCAACTGTTTTTCGGCCGATGACTTATGCGTCTCGTTCAGCTGTTCGAAGTCCACCGAGGTCCAGGCCACATCGGCCGCCTGCAGCAACGGTTCGATGACATAGATGATCTTGAGCGCCGACTCAAACTTGTCCGCGATTTCGACCGCGTAGTCGAGCCCTCGAAGCGAGTGCTCCGAGAAATCCGTGGGGACTACAATCTCCTTGAAAACGACCATCGCGCCCTCCTTTCGACCGGTGTCCACGCGGCTTCCACCAGCATTATACGACGGGCGCCCGGCGATGGACACCGGCAAATTCCGGCTGCCCCGTGACAAATTGCTTGCAAAAGGGCCGGCAAGGCGTATTTTAGTAACCGTGGAAACCAGGACCACCCGCAGGGTGGGGACAGGAGGAGGTCGAGCATGAGCAAAGAGCTGGAGTTCACCGATGACAACTTCGAGGCCGACGTCATCAAGTCCGATGTGCCGGTACTCGTGGATTTCTGGGCACCGTGGTGCGGTCCCTGCAAGCAGATCGCGCCGTTGATCGAGGAGATCGCCGGCGAATACGACGGCAAGATCAAGGTGGGCAAGATGAACACGGACGAGAACCAGAAGGTCCCTGTGAAGTACGGGATCATGAGTATCCCCACCCTCATCATCTTCAAGGGCGGAGAGGCCTCCGAGCGAATCGTCGGCGCCCAGTCCAAGCAGGCCATCACCGAGAAAATCAACACGGTCCTGGCGGGCTGACGCCCCCGCCTTGATACCCCCAAAAAGCGCCCGTCCCGGGCGTTTTTTTTTGCCGGAGCCGGTCCGATCCGGGCCAGCCGGGTGGGTTCTGGTAAGGATTTTGCATGCTTTGGTCATACGATCCATCCAGATAACGACGACGTCCCGCCGGCAACGGGAGTGTCGCGCAAACCGGCCCCGGGAGGCCACGGTGAATGCCACGGTGAGACACCTTTCCTCGATCCCCAGGCGGCTCCTTGTTGTGCTGTTGGGCTGGTCGGCGTTGTGCGTCCTGTGCGTGCCCGGTTGCAGTTCGAGAGATAAGACGGCGGAGTCCGCCGCCGCAAGCACCGCGGACGACGGCACGCCCAGGGAAGGGGGGCGCCTCGTCATCGGCGTCCAGCAAGAGCCCGAGCGTCTCAGCGAGATTCTCAACGCCACGGCCACGACGAATCTCGTTTGCAACCTCATCTTCTCGAAATTCGTCAAGTACGACGACGAGATGAATCTCATCCCGGACCTCATCACGGAGATCCCGAGCCTGCAAAACGGCGGCATATCGGCGGACTTTCTTGCCTATACCTACCACCTGCGAAGGGACGCGCTCTGGCAGGACGGCGAACCCGTGACGAGCGGGGACGTGAGGTTTACATACGAGGTCATTATGGACCCCCGCGTCAACGTGGAATCACGCGAGGGCTGGGACGTCATCGACAGGCTGGAAACACCGGATGCCTACACCGCTGTTTTTTACCTGAAACGGCCCTATCCCGATTTCGTCGGCGAGACGTTCTACGACGAATCGGTGCTGCCCGCCCATGTTCTTCGCGGGGAAACGGGTAAGAGGTTCCATATCTCTTCCTACCACCATCACCCCCTCGGGAGCGGCCCGTTCAAAGTTCGCGAGTGGGTGCGGGGATCGCACATCGAACTGGTCAAGAACGAGCGCTACTACGGTGAAGGCCCGTACCTGGACGAGATCATTTTGAAGTTTGTACCAGACGAGAACACGCTGCTCGTGCAGCTGAAAACGGGGGAGATCGATCTCTTCGACAATATCGGTGCGGGGTTCGTCGACCAGGCAGCGGCGATAGACAATGCGAAGATGTATTCCACGCCCACGCTCATGTACGAGCATCTGGATTTCAACACCGAGAATGAAATATTGAGTGACAAGCGCGTCAGGCAGGCGATTGCCTTTGCGACCGACAAGGGGGTGGTGGCCGAGCAGGTCTACCGCGGCCTCGCGGAGGTTGCTTCGCTGGACGAACATCCGTCGTCGAGGTACTTCGACCCCGAGGCGGCACAGGAGACGTACTACGACCCGGTGCGCGCGAGGCGCCTCCTGCGGGACGCCGGATGGAGGGATGGTGACGGAGACGGGATCCGCGAAAAGGACGGCAGGGATCTGGTCTTGACCATCTCGGCGACGGCGGGTAACCCGAATCGCGAGCGAACCGAGCTGGTATTGAAGGAACAGTTCAGCGAGGTCGGCATCGAGCTGAGGATTAAGAACCTGAACGCGACGGTTCTCTACGGATCGTACGAGGACGGCGGCACCCTCAAACGCGGCGATTTCGACATCGCCATGTACGCCTGGTTGTCCTCCCCCGAGCCCGCCAGCAAAGAGGCGCTGTACGGGTCCGACAACGTCCCGCCTGCGGGTCAAAATCACCCCCGCTTCCGGAACGCGGAGTTGTCGCGCCTCCTTAGCCAGGGGGCGAAGGAGGTGGACCCGGAGGAGCGAGTCCGAATCTACCGCGCTGCGGCGCGGATACTGGTGGAGGAAGTGCCGGTCGTTCCCCTGTTCTGGTATACGGCCGTGGATGTTTGTACGCGCGACCTGCGAAATTTCAAACCCAACCCCACCCAGTCCGCGGACACCTGGAACGCGGCAACCTGGTACCTCGCCGACCGGGCCGGACCGCGGCCGTAGCTGCCCTGCCCCGGGGCTGCCTTTCTGGTATGAATCTCGCTTGAACCCGCGCGGGGTCATCCCGGCGAGTGGAAACATTTCAACTAATTCATCTATAAGGATTTAGGGCCATGCTCTCATATGTCGCCCGCAGGCTGCTCGGCGTCGTGCCGCTGGTGCTGGTTATCTCGTTGATATGCTTCGGATTGATGCACGCCGCACCCGGGGGGCCGACCGGTGTGCTGGCCTCGAACCCCAAGCTCGACCCCTCGGATCTAGCGCGGATACGGGCGAATTTCGGCCTCGACCGGCCGCTGGCCGTTCAGTACGGGATGTGGCTCGAACGCGTGTTCTTGCACGGGGATCTGGGTTACTCGTACGTAACGGGCGAACCCGTCCTGAATATGATCGGGAAACGACTGCCCGCCACGCTCGAACTCGCCGGCTCGGCGCTCTTGTTTGCATTGCTGATCGGGATCGGCGTCGGCGTGCTCTCGGCGCTGCGCCCGCGCTCGCGGCTGGACGTCCTGCTGACGATCGGGTCTCTGATGTTGATTTCCATCCCCGTCTTCTGGTCGGGCCTGATGGCCATGATGTTGTTCAGCGTCAAGTGGAAGCTGCTGCCGTCGGCCGGGCTGCACACCGTCGGCATGCCCTTTTCGATCATCGACCATCTGAGGCACCTGGTGATGCCCTCGCTCGTGCTCGCGCTCGTCTTCATCGCGAGTTGGAGCCGCTACATGCGCGCGAGCATGGCCGAGGTCCTGTCCAAGGACTTCATCGACGTGGCGAGGGCCAAGGGTCTTCCCCCGGTGGCGGTGGTGCTCAAGCACGCGCTTCGCAACGCCGCGGCGCCGGTGCTGACGGTGGTCGCGCTCAATCTTCCCTTGCTCTTCACCGGTGCGATTATCACGGAGACCGTTTTCTCCTGGCCGGGTATGGGCCGGCTGTTCTACGAGGGACTGCTGCGGATGGACTACAGCCGCGTCATGGGGATCGTCCTCATCGCCTCGTTCCTCATCGCCGTAACGAACCTGGTCACGGATTGTATCTATGGCTACCTGGACCCCCGTATCCGACACGCCGACCAGGCGTAAGAGCCCACGCCGGGCCCCGACACCGCGGCCACCGGCGCCACCGGCGCCACCGCAGCGCCCGCCGGCCGGTGCGAGCGCGCCGACAAGGTTGCGCGACCGCCTCGGCCGGAACCGCACCGCCACGGCGGCGTGTCTGCTGCTGGCGCTTATCGCCGCGGCTGCGGTTCTCGCGCCTCTCCTCAGCTCCACGCCGGCGGACGATGTCGATTTTTCGCAGCGGCTGCTGGCACCCTCGCCGGCGCACCCGTTCGGCACCGACGATCTCGGCCGGGATCACTTCCTTCGGGTCATGCGCGGGGGCCGCATTTCACTCTTCGTCGGGGCGGGCTCGATGCTGCTTGCCGTGCTGCTCGGTGTATTCGTCGGCGGCGTGTCGGGATATCGCGAGGGCGTCCCCGGCTGGGTTCTGATGAGGACGGTGGACGTGTTCCTCGCGATCCCCGTGTTCCTGCTCATCCTCTTCGTCTCCAGCCTCGTCCAGCCTGGCGTCATCACGCTGTGCCTGCTCATCGGCTGCACGCAGTGGATGGAAGTGGCGCGGGTGGTGCGGGCCGTAGTGCTCGCTACCAAGCAAAACGATTTCGTCGAGGCGGCCCGCGCCCTCGGCGTGTCCGAACGCCGCATCCTCCTGCGGCACGTACTGTCACACACCGCCGCGCCGGTGCTCGTCACGTCGACCATCGTGCTTGCTCAGGCCGTCATGCTGGAGAGCGCGGTGTCGTTTCTCGGGTTCGGTATGCAACCTCCCACGGCCAGTTGGGGCGGCATGCTGCAAAGCGCCCAGAGTTTTCTCGGAACCGCCCCGTGGGTGGCGATCTTCCCCGGGTCGATGATCTTCATGACCGTCCTGTGCGTCTACGTCGTCGGCGATTTCCTGCGTGCGGCACTCGGCCCGGACGCGAATGCGTCGTCGGCGCCATAACGGACCCGTGCCCGCCGGACGGCGCGAGCCCCCGGCGATCGCGCCGGGGCTCCCCGCGGAAATCCTTTGTGTTTGAACGGCCGTTCGTTATCTAGTATAACTTGCCGTGGAACACTACTGTCTCCGAAGTCGGGGAACGCTCATGAGCAAACGAAGACCCAGGGGAATAGGGCTCCTGTCCGGCGGCCTGGACTCGGCGCTGGCCAGCCTCGTCGTGCGGGACGCCGGCGCGGACGTCACATGCCTCCACTTCTTTACCGGCTTTTGCGTGACCGGGCACAACAGCCGCGTCGGGCGCAAGGACCGCCCCATAGCCAATCACGCGCTCACCGTCGCCGCGGAAATGGGGATACCGGTGGACCTGGTAGACATCGCCGAGGACTACCTGCCGGTGGTGCTCAAGCCCAAGTTCGGGTACGGCAAGCACATGAACCCGTGCGTCGATTGTCGCATCTTCATGCTTGCACGTGCCAGGGAGCACATGGAAAAGGTCGGGGCGGACTTCGTTTTCACCGGCGAAGTGATCGGCCAGCGGCCG
Organism: Candidatus Krumholzibacteriia bacterium; assembly: GCA_046754105.1. Taxonomy (GTDB): domain Bacteria; phylum Krumholzibacteriota; class Krumholzibacteriia; order WVZY01; family WVZY01; genus JAZGDW01. The sequence continues at coordinate 46,571 of JBHHVD010000005.1, read as the reverse complement.
AAGTCCCAAATGAAATCGACGCTGCTGGCGATAGAAAAAGAGGTCGATCTCGCCGGGCGCCTGCTGCGACCGTTGTCAGCGAGGCTGCTGCCGGTGACGCGCGTCGAGGAAGCAGGCCTTGTGGACCGCAGCAAACTGCACGATATCTACGGGCGGGGCCGCAAGAGGCAACTCGCCCTGGCGAGGCACTACGGGCTCGGCAGCTTCATGCAACCGGCGGGTGGATGCTGTTTCCTGACCGACAAGGCGTACAGCGAGAAGTTGAAAGACATAATCGAGCACGATGGCAGCGGCTCACTGCGTACCGAGGATATTTTTGTACTGGGTGTCGGGAGGCATTTCAGGTTGTCACCCCTCACCAAGGTGGTGGTCGGCCGGGATGAGATCGAGAACAATTTTCTCGGCCACTACAAGCGTGACCACTGGTCCGCCTGTGTCAACGGATTCGCCGGACCTACCGCCATCGTCATGGGGGAATTGCACGAGGGCGACCTGCGGACGGTTGCGGCGGTGGTCGCCCGTTACAGCGACGGCCGGGACGAGCCCGTCGTGGAAGTTAATTTCGCACTGGGCGAAAAGAAGCGCACGGTCATGACTTCCCCGGCCGCGGATGACGTCGTCGAAAGGCACCGCGTATGACGGCGGGCGACCCGCTGCGAAGGGTGGATCAGTGAACGCGTCGCAATGGAGCGTCGTACTGGTCATCGTCGCCGCCATGGCGACGGTGCTCGGCGGCCTCGTGGTGGCGTTGCCGTCGAGGTTGAAGGACCGGCAACTTCCGCACCTGATCGCCTTTGGGGCTGGATTCATGCTCGCGGCGGCGTTTCTGGCAATGGTCCCAACGAGCATGGGGCTGATCGACAACGCGCCGTTGTGGATCCTCGTGGGATATATACTGGCCCACCTCTTCGAACACACGTTCACACCGCATTTTCATTTTGGCGAGGAAACTCACACCGAACATCTAATAAAGCCCGGAGTGAGTACCTCCGCCTTCGTCGGGCTCATGCTCCATGCTGCTTTTGACGGGATTTCCATTTCCTCGGGATTCATGATCAGCACTTCGCTCGGGTTCTTTATCTCGCTGGCCGTGATTCTCCATAAGATTCCGGAAGGTGTCACCATGGCGTCGGTGATGGTGGCCTCCGGCCGGGGGGCGAGGCCCGCGGTGAACTCGACAGTGGCACTGGCGGGAGCGACCATATTGGGGAGTGTCGTCATGCTCGCACTCGGACCGTACCGCGGCTACGCGCTGGCGCTGTCCGCGGGGATCGCGACCTACGTGGCCGCAACCGACCTGATACCCGAACTCAATAAGCTGAAGGAAAGAAGATTCTCCTTCAGTGCGATATCGGGGGTCGTTTTCTTTTTCCTGGTCGAACTCATAATGGGCCGGGTGGGAATATCGTGAAAACCGACTATCAAGTGGTCTTTGTAACCGCCTCGACTATGGAGCAGGCGGAGAGGATCGCCGAAGCGCTCGTGAGTGAGTCCCTGGCCGCGTGTGCCAATATCATCGAAGGCTGCCGAAGCATCTATCGCTGGCAGGGCAAGGTGGAAACGGACGACGAGGTATTGCTGTTGATCAAGGCCCGGCGCGGCGACTTCGATGCCATCGAGGAACGCGTTACCGCTCTTCACAGCTACGACGTCCCCGAAATCATCGCCGTGGATCTGGCGGCACTGTCGGACGGTTACCGCGGGTTCATGGAGGACGCGCTGGGGGGATGAAGGCGGGCTAGCCCACGAGGATACCGAGCAAAAACTTGCCCAGCGACAGGACCAGCGACACGGCCAGATGAAAAAGGACCGTTACCAGGGTCAGCACCAACGCTTGCAGGGCCCTGACCACGGCCTTCGCAACCGTTACCACGGTTCGTGCGCACGCGCTGAGCGCCGACGTGGCTTTCTGCGCCGTTTCCCCCAATTCCTGCTCGAGCACCTCGACACTCCACGGCTCCGGAACCGTGATCCGGTTCTTTTCCACGCGAACATCGCGGTCCGGAACGGGCGCACCCAGAGCGGGCACCGTAAAGGCGGCGGCCACCACAACGATAATCGAGACCAGTCGCAGCGTCCTGCGTGTCATCGGCTCTCCCCTCGAAGTTGGCATTCTGACCCCGACGGGGCACGGGCGCAAGGACTTTGTGGTGCGAAAATTGCTGCTCGCCTCTTGTTTCCAAAGGTAAGGAGGTCATCATGAGGAAGATCCTGGTTTTATTTTGTGTCTCCATAATGAGTTATGCGGCCCCGGCCCTCGCGTTCACCGGTGTGTCCATCGGGGGAAAAGTGGGATATGCAAACTACACGGGGGACATTTTGCCCGCCAGCGGCGACGTGGGAAGCTCCGTCTTGTACGGAGCCGTACTGGAAATGGCGACGTTTCCAATACTCGATTTCGAGCTGCACGTGAACTATTTTTCCAAGGACCTGACGTACACGTTCGATCCCGGGACCGGGCCGGTGAGCGGGACTTTCGAGTTCCGCGACGTGCACGTTCTCGCCCTGGCGAAAAAGAACCTCATCTCGGCGCCGATGTCGCCGCTCGGTCTCTATGTGGGTGGTGGCCTGGGCTGGCACCTGATCAACACCGAGTTGGCGCAGGCCCTGGTCGGTAATCCGGCCCTCTCCGGTGTCGATCTTTTCTCGAACAGCGTCAAGGCGAGCGGGCACGGATTGCTGGGTGTGAGAGTTTCTCCCCCGGTGTTTCCGCTGGCCGTATACGGAGAGGCGCGCTTCGGCCGTATCTTCGCCGCCGACGGCATCAACACGACCGAGATCGAAGGCGGCGTGATGTTGAAATTCTAGCGCGGAAGCTCGCGCATCCGCGTCACCATTCGTCAACCGGTGTGCCCAGGCACACCGGTTGATTGTGTTTCTGCCCCGGTATGCCGGAACGTCACCGCGTAGCAAGCGCTGAGGAAGAGCGCATCCAGCGGGGGTCTTTTTTGCATTGTTTCGGCTGTGCCTTATGACATAGGATCATCGGTAATCCGCGGCGCACGGGGTGCGTTGGGAGGCAGTGGCAGGCGGTACTCCGGCCGTTCTTCGAGATACCGTGCGCGGACGAAATCTTTCTCATAAATGGGAGGAAGCGTGACGAACAAGATGCTGCCGGTGGGGCTGGCTCTAAGCGGAGGCACGGCGCGGTCGGTCACCCACGTCGGCGTGGTGAGGGCGCTCGTGGAAGAAGGCATTCCGATCGCGCACGTAGCCGGGACGAGCGGCGGCGCCGTCGTGGGCTCCTTCTTCGCTTCCGGGATGCCGCTCGAGAGAATGCTCGAAGTAGCGAACGGCATGAGTTGGGGAAAACTCATCAGCATCCGCCTGTCGCGCCTGGGGTTCATATCGAGCAAGCGCATCGAGGATTTCATCAAGGACGTGATCGGTGACATCACTTTCGAGGATTTCAAGATCCCGTGCTCGGTAGTCGCCACCAACCTCGAGAACGGGCGAAAACAAGTGTTCAACTCCGGGCCGGTCGCCCGCGTGGTCCGTGCGAGCTGCAGCATCCCCCAGATCTTCCTGCCGGTGGAGATAGCGGGCCATTACTACGTCGACGGCGGATTCGCGGAGTATCTGCCGGTGGGCACGCTTCACGACATCGACGACATGTTCGTCATCGCCGTACACCTCGCACAGGAACGCGGGATATACCGTCGCCCGCGGAACTACCTGCAGCTATCGATCCATATCATGGGCCTCGTGGCCAAGACCAACTACGTTGTGTCGATGGAGCAGGCCGACGTTCTCATCCATCCCTATACCGATCAGTACAGCCCGTTCGATTTCGATACCTCCGAACAGCTGATCGACCTGGGGTACGATACGACGAAGGCGCTGATACCCGAGATCAAGAAGAAGTGGAAGCAGAAAAGCAGCAGGCTCCAGCGCATCATCAAAAAACTCGCTCCCGGACAATCGTAGGTGACCCATGTCGGGCCGCGACACCGCAGATGCCAACCCCATCGCTGTTCTAACGGATTTTGGTACGGGCAGCTTCTACGTTGGGGCGTTGAAGGGGGCGATCGTGTCCGTCGATCCGCAGGCGCTCATCGTCGACATTACCCATGACGTGCCTCCGCATGCGGTCGAAACCGGTAGCTTCATCCTAGCGCGCGTGTTCGACGTTTTTCCCGGTGAAACTGTTTTCCTCGCCGTGGTCGACCCCGGTGTCGGAGGCGCGCGCAGGAATATAGTCGTCCGTTCGAGAAACCGGTGGCTGGTGGCCCCGGACAACGGGCTGGTGAGCGACGTGGCCGCCGAATTCGGAGTGGACGGTTGTTATACGATCCGCGACGACGCGGTCGCCGCCCTCCGCAGGCACGGCGCGCGGGGCAGGACGTTTCTCGGCAGGGACGTATTCGCCCCGGCCGCGGCGGCGCTGGCGGCGGGTGCCGACGTCTCCGCGCTGGCCGATCCCGCCGCGGAAATACAGCGGCTCGATTTGCCCGTCGTCGCGGTCGACGAAGGGTCGGTAGTGGGGTGGAGCCGTTACGTGGACACGTTTGGTAACGTCCTCAGCAACATCACGACTGCTCACGTTGAACGGGCGTTCGGCACCACTCCCCGGAGCGCCATTCGGGCGACGGTCGACGGCGACCGCGTGCTCGAGGGGATTCAAAGCCATTTTTCCGGCGGAGAGAAAGGAGCCCTGATCCTCATCGAGAACAGCTGGGGCCTTCTGGAAATCGCGGCCAACCAGGGCAGGGCCGTCGACATTCTCGGGCGCCCCGGGTCGATCGAGATCCGGCTCACCCGCGCGGACAAGGACTAGAGGCCGATGCGACTGATCCGCAAGAACGATCACCTGTGGGAGATACCGCGCGAAGGGAGAATGCGTGTGCCCGGGCGCATCTACGCCAGCGATCGCCTGATGGAGGGTCTGCGCTCCGACCCCGCGCTGGTGCAGGTGGCCAACGTCGCCCACCTGCCCGGGATCGTGGGCTACTCGTGGGCGATGCCCGATATTCATCTCGGGTACGGTTTTCCGATCGGAGGCGTGGCGGCAACCGCGTTCGACGAAGGCGGCGTTGTTTCTCCGGGAGGAGTGGGCTACGATATCAACTGCGGCGTGCGCCTGATGACGTGCGACCTCGAGCTCGAGGATATCCGCGATCGCCTCGACGGCGTGATGGCGAGGTTGTTCGCGAAGATCCCGTGCGGTGCATCGCCACACGAATCCGGGTTTGGCAGGCTCGACGCGGCAACGCTCAAGAAAGCGCTGAGGCGAGGTGCCGCGTTCGTGGTCGAACGAGGCATGGGGTCGGCCGACGATTTGGAGTATTGCGAGGAGCGCGGCGCACTGGAGACGGCCGACCCCGAGGCGGTCAGCCCGAGGGCAGTTGACCGCGGGCGCCGCCAGTTGGGGTCGCTGGGGTCGGGAAACCACTTTCTCGAGGTCGGCTACGTGGCCGAGGTCTTCGAAGCGGATGCCGCGCACGCGTTCGGTTTGGAAAAGAATCAGATTACGGTGTTGATTCACTGCGGATCACGCGGTTTCGGGCACCAGGTGTGCACCGACTATCTCAAGATGATGACAAAGAGCTCCGGGCAGTTCGATTTTCATCTCCCCGACCGCCAGCTAGCGGCCGCCCCACTGGAGTCCCGGGTCGGCGAGTCGTACCTGGCAGCCATGGCCGCCGCGTCCAACTACGCGTGGGCCAACCGGCAGACCCTGATGGTGCTCGCCCAGCGGGCGGTGGCCGACGCGCTGGGCTCCGACCAGGGTCAGTTCGGATTCCGGCTCGTCTACGATATTTCCCATAACATCGCCAAGGTGGAGACGCATGAAGTAGCGGGGCGCCGTCTCAAAGTCTGCGTGCATCGGAAGGGGGCCACGCGGGCACTGCCGCCGGGTGACGACCGGGTTCCCGGGCGCTACCGGTCCATCGGCCAGCCGGTGCTCGTGCCCGGTGACATGGGGAGGGCGTCGTTTCTACTCGCCGCTGCACCGACCGGCGAAGAGCATCCTTTCTGCAGCTCTTGTCACGGGGCCGGCCGCATGTTGAGCAGGCGGGCTGCGTTGAAGAGGGGCCGAGGCAAAATGCTCGTGGACGAGCTGAAGGCCAAAGGTGTGACCGTCATGGCCAAGAACTGGCGCACGCTGGCCGAAGAGATGCCCGATGCCTATAAGGATGTCTCCCAGGTGGTCGACGTGCTGCAAAGGGCGGGTGTGACGAGGCGAGTCGCGGAGTTGCGGCCGATCGGCGTCATCAAAGGGTAGCGTTTGGGGTTTACACGCCGCGAGCCGGTCGGCTATTCTCGCCTACACGGTACGCGCAGCGCGAGGTCCGCGGTCCGGCGTGGCTTCGAGTTCTCTTGTCCGTGGATCCCGCCGGCCACGCCGGATCTCACCGGTCGCTGCCCGGCATCGGCACACCGGAGGGAATCGATGAAAACCTGGTTCGTCGCCGCCATGATCGTGGTCATTGCCGCCGGCGGCGCGCGTGCCGGCTCGCGGCCGCGCATCCAGGTCAACGGCAGCCTGGCGATTCCCCTCAATCCGGATGGGTTCACCGACGGTTACATTCTCGGGTTTGGCGGCGGCATCGGCGCCGAGATCGCGTTGTCACCATCCGCGAAGATCTCGGGCACGGTGGACTTTACGACCTTCGATCTGGACGCCGGCGGCTATCTGGCTTCCCAAAAGCTCGCGGCGCCCTCGTCGATCGTGGGCGGAGAGGTGTCCGTTCTCTACGCGTCCGGGAACCTCAAGTGGAACGTCCTGCTCCCGTCGGAAAACATTCTTCGGCCGTACGTGCTGCTGGGAGCCGGTTACTTTCGCATGGCGACAGACGACATCGTCTCGCCGGGCTCCAGGATACATCGCGACACCGAACACGTGTTTGGCGCCCACGGCGGTGCGGGCATCGACATCGCGCTGGGATCGGCGATCGGTCTTTTCTTCGACGCGCTCTATGTTTTCGGGATAACGGACAACGAAAGCACGGGCTATCTGCCGGTTCGCGTCGGTTTGTCGTTCGATCTGGTCCCGCAACTCTAGCCGTTATACGAACTCCTCAACGAAATACTTGGGGGACAGCGGCTCTCCGGTCGCGCGGTGAACCATTACGTCCCAGCGGTCCCTCGCACCCGGCGCAAAGATTTTCTCCCGTAGATAGTCACCGACTTCCGGGTGGCCTTTCAGGGAGCCCGACGCGCCCTCCGGCAGAATCCGCGTCTTGATGCGATGGCTCAGCTGGGAGGCGAGCACTTCGCCAAGCAGGTAGTTCTGGTAGTACACGGGCACCGAGACGATATGGGTCTTGGAGGCCCAGTGGGGCAGGTCCGTGTCATCCGGGGGAGTCAGCATCTGATATCTCTCGGCGAGGCGCCACCACAGGGCGTTCAGGTCCTGATCCGGGTCGAGGTAGAGTTCGCGCTCAAAACGAACCATGACCTGCGACCATCTGGAGAAAATCAACTGGTGGAGGCGGAGGCTTTTCCCCAGCTCATCGGCGATCCTCTCCTTTTCCCGGCGGGGTATGCCGACGACCTCCGAGATCCAGTCCGGGTTCTTCGACAGGCGTCCGAACAACATTGCGATCGCCTCGGTGGTAAAGATGTGCGCTTCCTGGCGCAGCAGGTAGGGGAGCCGGGGATCGACGTACTTGTCATGCACGGCGTGGCCCAGTTCATGGAGCATCGTACCCGTCCAGTTTTCGTCGTTCTTGATGTTGGCAAGGATGCGGATGTCACCCTTGCGATCGATGTCGGTGCAGTAGGCGTGCTGGTCCTTCCCCGGCTTCTCGTAGAGATCGCTTCGCGCAAGAATGTCCTCGACGTCCAGGCCTATGCTGCCGTAGAAGCGCGTTACGAGGTCGAGGATCTCCTTTGATTCGTAGTGTTCGTCGAGATCGACATCGTACACCTTCGGGGCTTCCTGGAAGAACAAGTCCTCGTAGTGCCACGGCCGCACGTCGTCCGCTCGGATCCCGTACCTGGTTGCAAGATGCTGATCGGTCTCCTCCTTTAGCACCCGGAACGGCTCACGAATTCGTCGCTCGAGATCGTCAAACAGCGTGAGGATCTCCGTTTCATCCTGCTCGCCCAGGTCCAGGGACATCGAATAGTAATTGTCGTAGCCAAGCGCCACCGCCGCCTCATTACGGAGCTTGACGAGAGTCAGCAGGTCGTCCTTGACGACGGCGCCGACCTCCTTGCCGGCCGTCCACGCCTGCTTGCGCAGCTCCGTATCGTGGCTCTCGCGCAGGATCTTGAGAATATCGTTGGTTGTGGACTCGCGGCCGTTCACCCTGGCACGGTAGACGTTGAACTGGCTTTCGATCTTGCTGCCCAGTTTCGTGATGCGTTCGTTCAAGGCGGGGTCAATCTGGTTGCGGAGATAGATATGGTGTAGTATCTCAATCTGGCGCCGGGCGATCGGGTCGGCAATGGCGGAGTTGCTCCTCCATTTGCAAATGCTCTCGTAATCGTCGGCGCTCGAGAATATCCGCTGCAGCTTTACCTGCAGCTCGGCGCTGCGTTCGAAGTCGGCGGCCTTGCCGGAGATACTGGCGTTCCAGTAGGCGAGATTCACATCGCGGCACAGGGGCTCTACGCTTCGCGCATAGAAATCGAGGAAGTTGGCGAATTCCCGAGCGGGCATGTTCCGCTGGCTCCAGTAAGAGACGTCAGAGTGTGCCGATGTACCGAACGGGCCGGGAGCCCGCCGCGAGGACAAAAACGGTACTGGAAATCCGCCGGCATGGCAACATCAAACCGGTCGGGGGCTGCCCGCCACGCGGCCAGGCGCCGCCCCGGGCGGTCGGTTCGTATGTAGTTAGACGACATTGAGTTGCAGGATGTTCGTGGCGTGGGGCCGGCCGGCGCCTCGCGGGCTTGAATACGGGGGCGCCGGGCGTGTATAGCTTGTATGCAGCAAGCGCACGTTTGCATAGGGAGCCTGATCTTGCAGGAGAACGACAAGGACGTCATCGAGCGCTGGTGCAACGGCGACCGTTCCGCGTTCGAGACACTCGTCCGCCGTCACATGGGCGACGCGTACCTGACTGCCCTCGGTTTTACGGGCAACCCCGAGGACGCGCGCGACCTGTCCCAGGACGCGTTCGTAAAAGCATTCCAGGCCAGGAAAAGTTTCGATCCCAAGAGGCCGTTCTACCCCTGGTTCTACCGCATATTGAAGAACCACTGCCTCAACTTCGTCCAGCGCGTCCGGAAAAGGACCGAGTCGCTATACCATGGCGATCACGAAGCCGAGCGATTCGCGGCATCGGGCCCCACGCCGCTCGAGCGCATGGAGAAACAGGAGCGAATTGACTTGATGCGGCGCGCGATCGACCGCCTGTCTTTCGAACATCGCGAGGTCATCGTTCTGAAGAACTTTCGGGGACTGTCCTACCGCGAAATGGCCGATCTGCTCGACACACCGATCGGGACCATAATGTCGCGGCTGTACTACGCACGCAAGGCGCTCAAGGAGATCATACTGGAATGGGAACGCGACGGGGCCGAGAGGACAACCGGCGCGACGCCCGAAGGTAGTGCTGCGCCAGGAGAGGTGGTTTGACATGGTCTGCAACCGTTTTCAAAGCGAAGGGATGAGGCTTCTCGACGGGGAAATAACACTCGAGGAGAAGCAGGCATACGAGGCCCATGTCAAAAAGTGCGATGATTGCACGGCCGAGCTACGGGACATCGGCCGCATCGTGGAATTCAGTAGCGAGATCGAGCTCAAGATGCCCGATGAAGAATACTGGACTGCCTACTGGGCCGACATTTACCGGCGGCTGGAGCGGGGTACCGGCTTCATGCTGCTCATCATCGGCCTGCTCGGGATTACGGCTTTCGGCCTGTACAAGGCGATGACTTCTCCCGGGCTGCTCACCTTCAAAGGGTTGAGCATCGCGGTTTTGCTCGCGGGCCTGGTCGTCATCTTTCTGTCCGTCCTGAGAGAGCGTTATCACGAGAGCAAGTCCGATCCTTACAAGGGAGTCAAGCAATGATCGTCACCACCACCGACTCGGTCGCCGGAAAGCGGATCAAGCGGGTTCTGGGGCTCGTGAGGGGCAGTACGATACGCGCGCGCCATATCGGGTTGGACCTGACCGCGGCCTTCAAGAACGTTACGGGTGGAGAAGTCCGCGAGTACACGAAATTGATGGCGGAATCGCGCGAGCAATCCCTGGACCGGATGCGAGAAGAGGCGACACAAATGGGAGCCAACGCCGTGGTCGGCGTACGCTTCGTGACCAGCAGCGTCATGCAAGGTGCGGCGGAGCTGCTCGTCTACGGTACCGCCGTCATCGTGGAAGAATCCTGACCCGCGCGCGCGTGGTCGTTACTCGATCCTTGGACAGGCACACGGATGGTGCTATACTGCGCCCGTTATATTGGTTGATCCAACATCCAGGGGTTGCTTATGAAAATCGGAAGCTGGCAGGCCGACGGATTCGTCAGCGGGCGCTTCGGCCTTGACGGCGGGGCAATGTTTGGCGTCGTGCCGAAAAACATCTGGTCGCGGGTGGCGCCTGCTGATGACCAGAATCGGATCGCCATGGCGACACGACTGCTCCTGATACGTGGGAGGGGCAAGACGGTCGTGGTGGATTCCGGCTGCGGTATGGGATACAGCGAGAAACTGGCGCGGATCTACGCCTTCGAAGCGACCGTCCCCATGACGGACTGCCTGCGTCAATACGACCTGCGCCCGCAGGACGTGACCGACGTTCTGGTGACCCATCTCCATTTCGACCACGGCGGCGGCCTGGCCACACCGGACGGTTCCGGCTGGCGGTTGACTTTTCCGGACGCCGCGCACCACATCCAGCGGCGCCAGTGGCAGCACGCGCTGAACCCCAATCCCAGGGATCGGGCGAGTTTTTTCGGGCCGCGCATCAAGATCATAGAAAGGGAAGGCAACCTGGTGCTGCACGACGGCGACTGGTCGCTCGACGAAGGAGTGGATCTGCACACCTTCGATGGGCATACTCCGGGGCAGCACCTGCCGCGGCTTCACGACAACGAAACGACGCTCTTCTTTTGCGGTGATCTAGTGCCGACCTCGGCCCATTTGCCGGTGCCGTACATCATGTCCTACGACTTGCAGCCGGTGCTGGCAATGGAGGAAAAAACCCGCATGCTCGAAAAGGCGGCCCGGGAGGGATGGACCCTATTCTTCGAGCACGATCCAAAGCTCGCCGCATGCGTCGTCAGGGACGAAGGCGGGCGCTACACAGCGGGAGAGGCCGTCGAGGTCTAGCGCGCCGTCCCCGGGGGCGTTTCTCCCGCGGGCGGGAGCTGGCGCGGGAGCGTCGATGAGGGCCCGAAACACTTGACTTCGGGGAACTCCCGGGCGATATTGGTGTAGATATCCTAGCCAGTTATCTCCCATGTCCAGGTGTTGTTCTATCCAGGAGGTTCGAGTCTTGAGAAAAAAAGCTTCCATCGCTATCGCAGTGATGCTGGTGTGCGCAGTCGCCGTGGCCTATGCCGGTGATTCGAGCCAGGCTTGCGACAAGGCCGCGGCGGCAAAAACCGCCGGTGCTTGTTGCAAAAAGGGTGCAGCCGCAGTGGCTGGCACGGGTTGCACGAAGGGCGCGGCCGCCAAGACCGCGGGCGCCACTTGCACGAAGGGCGCGGCCGCCAAGACCGCGGGCGCCACTTGCACGAAGGGCACGGCCGCCAAGACCGCATCCGTCGCCGATATCCGGGGTCACGAGGGCACGCGGGTCGTCCTCACGGGGAACGCAGTTTGCGGTAAATGCAACCTCGGAATCAGTGAGGCATGCCAATCGTTCTTCCAGACGGCGGATGGCAAGGTCTACCGGCTGATCAAGAACAATCACGTCAAAGCTATGCGGGATGCGCAGGCGAAGAACGGTTTTCGCATCGTCAGCTACGTGCGCAAGCTGGAAGGCGCAAAGTATCTCGACGTGCAGCACGTCAAAACGCTGTAATCAGGCGTAGAGACAGCAGGACAAAGGAAAGAGGCCGAACCTGTCGGCCTCTTTTTTTATTCCTGGTACAGCGTCGTGGTCCGGCCGTTGCCGGCGGCTACCACCGGTCAGCGTCGCTTGACCTTGCCCCGCTTGCCTCCTCCTCTGGAGGATTTGGGGGACGAACTCCGTCCCGACGGTCGCGAATGCGTGCGTGAGCCGCGCACCCGCGTGCCCTTCGAACCGGAGTGGCCTCGCGTCGAGCGGGATTTCACCCTTGGTGCCGGGCGGCCCCTGTGGTTCGAGTGCGCCTTCCTCACCGCGGTCCGCCCGCGGTGGGTCCGGCTCGACTTGCCGCGCCAGAAGTATGAGGCGGCGCGGCGGGAGTTGCGCGACGTATAAGCACGTCCCTGCTTGAAACTCCGCGTGCCGCGGTGACGGGCGACCTTCTTTACCGGGCGCGATTTCGTCCGGTCCGCACCGTACTTGCTCCTTGCGGCTCTTCTCGTTTGTAGCACCGGCGAAGACGACCTGCTCTTGACCTTGCCCGACCCGTTCCAGGCCGTGGTCGCCTTGTATTTCCCGCGCTGGGCGTTACGTTGATTCATGCCCGCTTGCAGCGCGCTCTTGTACTTCACCTTGCCCTGAAGACGCAGCGACCGCGAGGAGATGGATTCCCCCCCGTGACGATAGTAGCCGTAGTTGCCGTAGTTACCATAGTAATAGGGGTATGCGCCGCCGTAGTAGTAGGGGTACCCGTAATAATCGCCGAACGAAAACCCTATACCCCAGTAAAACCCGTAGTTGTACGGGTAGTGCCCGTAGCCGTAGTAGGGATAGTACCCGAGACCGTAGTAGGGGTAGTACCCGAAGCCGGCGTACCACGGGTACGAATCGTAACCATAGTACGAGTCCGGATCGTATGAGACGTAGACTCGATTAACCGTGCCCTCGGTTTCGTTTCCATCGTCGTAGCCGTCGGGCTTCGCCGGGTTCTCGGCGAACTGGCGCTCGAACCCCGCGGAAAGCGGGAAGCTCAGGTGGTCCTCGTTGTCGAACGCGGCGGCGGCGTGGTAGGAAGGTGCTCCCGGGCCGTACGGATCCTCGCCGGAGGCGAAGCACTCCTCGCAGAGGTAGCGGGGAAAGCCAACCGCCTCGTCGACGTAGAAGTACGTATAGGCGAGCGAGACGCCCTCGCTGTAGCGCACCCCGCGGACCAATTTCTCGGCCACGCGATTCGCCGCCAGAAACGGGTCACCGTCCACGCGAAATCGCTTGTGGAACGGGGCGCTCTCGCCCTCCAGGAGCGAGGCGACCTCGCGCCCGGCGATCGCGTCCCGGTCCGGTACCGAGAGGGCGAACACGAACTCCATACCGGTCATGCCGCTGATGCGCAGCGACTCTCCGGCGCCGTTTGGGATGCGGAGCTCCTCTCCGGGTGAAAGTTTGGGGAGGGAATGGCCAGTTCGGGGGTACAACAGAGTGACGAACCCCTCGGTGTCGATGTCGAACACCAGCACGTAGGCGTCCGCATCGCTACGAACGGTGAACGAGACCGATTCGCCCTGTTGATAGACGCTACCCGACGGATCGGCGAGGGTGACTGAGACGCCACCACTTGAGAAATCAGTTGAATTATAACGAGTTACTGCCTCGGAATCCAGGGCGAGGATCAGGGCCAGGACCGGAACGAGTGCGAGGGCTTTCTTCATCAGATTCCCTCCTGCAGCTTGAGGAACGCGTACATAATACCCCTGTCTATTATAGCCTCTCGGGCTCTATCCGGCAACCCTTATGGTTTGACGCCGTCGGGGCACTTTGTTATGTTGTGCTTGATTCGGGGTAGGGCGAATAGTCACGCAAATTATTGATTATAAATAGGTTATAAGAAAGGCCGAGAATGGACAGCCAACTGGTGGTGCCGTTTGCCGATATCGGGCGCTCGTTTGTCTCGCTCATGTTCGATAGCGGGGCCTTCGCCAAGGTCATCCTGCTGATCCTCTTCGTCATGTCCGTCACCGCGTGGGCGATCATCTTCGACCGCACGCGCCTCTACCTCAGGCTCAGGCGCGGCGGCGGCGCACTGCAAACCGGTCTCGCATCGCGGGGCCTCAACCTGCCCATGGAAACGGTGAAACGATGCCTGCCGTCGATCGAGGGCGCGCTCGTGCTGGAGACGAAAGCGTACATGGAAGGCAAGGACCCCTCCTCGAGCAAAGAGGCGGCCCACGACCGCTCGCAGGGGCAGCTCAAGGACCTGCTGGACGGCCGTGCGGTGGCGGAAATCTCCGAAATGGAGAAATACCTGATCTTCCTGTCCACGACGGCGAGTGTAGCGCCCTTTCTCGGCTTGCTGGGGACGGTGTGGGGCATCATGAGCAGCTTTCTCAGCATGGGCGTGCAAGGCACGGCCAGCATCGAAGTGGTTGGTCCCGGGATCGCCGAGGCGCTCGTAACCACGATTGCGGGTCTCGGCACAGCGATTACCGCGCTCGTGGGGTATAACCTGCTGGTTCGGCATGTGCGCCGTCAGGAAACCCGCGTCGAGCTGTTCATCTCGAGGATTCTCGCGCTCACCGCCGGCAGAATCGGGGAGTCGCACTCGTACACCGCGACGCGGGAGGCGTCGTATGAAGAAAAGTCGGTATAGCTCGGTTTCGGAGATCAACATAACGTCGCTGGTCGACGTGATGATGGTTCTCCTCATCATCTTCATGCTCACTGCCCCGTTCATTCAGGCGGGGATCAAGGTGCGCCTGCCGAAGGCGAAGTCGACGGTTATCAAGGAGACGGAGGGCGTAATGCTCGCCGTGACCGAGGGAGGCGATGTCTACCTCAACGACCGCAAGGTGGAGAGGGACGGCATGGAGGAAGCGCTGCGCAACCTGAAAGTAGCCGGTGAGGACCGAGTGTTTGTCAGGGCGGACAAGGACGTGCCGTACGGTGTGGTTATGGACGTGATCGGCAGGGTCAAGGCGGTGGGTATCGACGAGGTGGGTATGATCACGCAAATGGAAAAGATCCACAAATAGGACCCGGATCCGACCCTCGAAGAGATGAGAAACGCACTTCTGTTTTCGTTCGCGCTGCATGTCGTCGTCGGAGCCCTGTCGCAGGCCGTCGTCAAGTTTTCCCGGGTACGATTCGTGCCTCGCGAGGTCTACTCCGTGCAGCTCGTGGACCCGTCGCAGCTGGCAAAGCCGGCCGTGAAGCCGCCGCCGGCCGAGAAAAAGACCGAGCCCGAGCCACGGATCAAGGAAGAGAAAGCGGAGGAAATTGTCCCGCCGCAGCGGAAAAAACCAAAACCGCGAGAGAAACCTCCGAAGGAAGTAAAGAAAACGGTCCAGGAGAAGAAAATAACGGAAACGTCGGAGGTCCCGGATGATGCCGGCGACGAAACGGTCGCGACGGGCGATATGCAGCTCAGCGTCGAGGACTTCCCCTTCGCCTATTACTTGACGACGATGAAGCGAAAGATCGCGGCGTTGTGGAACGTGCCGGCAACCACGCCGGGCGAGGAGCGGTTTTGCCGTGTTTATTTCCAGGTTGGACGAGGTGGGGCCGTCGGCGCGATTTCGATCGAGACCTCGTCCGGAAATTTTCTTTTTGACCAGGCCGCGTTGCGTGCCGTTACCCTCGCCAACCCGCTGCCGCCGTTGCCGGAAGGGTTTCCCGACACCTACCTCGGTGTCCATTTCAGTTTCGCCTACGAAGAAGAGTTTTGATATGCGTTTCGCGTTGATTCTTGCCCTGCTGGTCACCATGCCCCTCGCCGCGGCAGCGCAGTCGGAAGTAGAGCTGGGTATCCGCAGCTCGTTCGCCAGCCGCATCCCGCTGGCGATCGCGCCTTTCTCCTCCATCGACGGCACTTCCGTGGAGGATGTGCTGGCTCTGGAACGGATCGTGACCGCGGACCTGGAGTTCTCGGGAGTCTTCAAGATTCAAAGGGGGCGAATCCCGGCCGCCCACAACGGCGACGCGGAGGGGCTGGTGGAAGTCAGGGGGGCGATGTTCCTCTACCGCGAGGCGCCGCATTTCGAGGGACGCGTGATCGACGTCGAGACGGGGCAGCAAATAGGCGCGAAGCGATACCGTTTCAAGCACGAGCAGGTTCGCCAGATCGCCCATCATTTCTCGGATGAAGTCGTGCGCATGCTGACCGGTGAGAAGGGAATCGCCAGCACGCACGTGGTCTACCGGCGCAAGAACGGCGACCGGTGGGAAGTGGTGATGTCGGATTACGACGGCCACAACCCACGGGCGCTGCTCCGGCAGAGCGTGCCGATTCTCTATCCCCGCTGGGTGGACAAGGGCCGGGCGCTGGCCTACACGAGCTTCCGGCATGGAAAACCCGATCTTTTCCTGCGCAACCTCAAGGAAACGTCGTCGAAGCAGCTGGCGGGATTCGACGGACTCAACTACTCGGTAGACTGGTCGGCCAAGCGCAAGGAAATGCTGGTAACGCTTAGCAAAGACGGAAACCCGGAGATCTACATCATGAACACGCACGGCAAGATCAGACGTCGCCTCACCCACAGCCGGGCCATCGACGTCAGCCCATCCTGGTCACCGAGCGGCCGGGAACTGGCGTTTACTTCGGACCGGCCGGGCAACCCCCACATCTACATCATGGAGGCGGACGGCAGTAACGTGAGGCGTTTGACCTTCGCCGGCAAGTACAACGAGTCGCCGGCATGGTCGCCGAAGGGGGGCTATATCGCTTTCGTATCCAGGATTGACGGTTTCTTCCAGTTGTGTACAATACGGCCGGACGGCACGGGATTCCAGGTCCTGACGGGGGACCCGGTGAATCACGAGGATCCGCGATGGGCTCCCAACGGGCGCCACCTCATTTACACGGAGGAGCGGGACGGTGAAAGCGTCATTTCCATTATTGACATAGGAACCAACGGTAGGCGAATATTGGCGCAGGGAAAGAATCCGGACTGGTCCGCCAGGTAGCGGACGGCTGGTTTTCCGAGACTGAAGCGTATGATCGTGGGAGGTCGATTGTATGAGAGTCAAGAACATCTTTATTTTGCTTTTGGTTGTTATGGTCGCGTTCGCCTTTACGGCGTGCTCGAAGAAGCAGACGGCCGGCCAGTCGGCGGAGATCGACACGACGCCGGTCACTCCACCGTCGCCGCCACCGGTCGAGGACGAGACGGAGGCGGTCACGGAGCCGGAGGTCGACACCGAGCCGATACCCGTGATGTCGGACATCTTTTTCGATTTCGACAAATCCAATCTGACCAGCGAGGCGAAGCGGGTTCTCGAGGAGAACGCGCGACAGCTACAAGACGCACGGTCAAAGAACATTGTTATTGAAGGACACTGCGACGAGCGCGGTACGAATTCGTACAACCTTGCCCTGGGCGAGAAACGTGCCAAGGCCGCCAAGGACTATCTTCGCTCGCTCGGAGTGGCGGCGAGCCGTGTTAAGACCGTCAGCATGGGTGAAGAGCGCCCGTTCGATTCCGGCCACACCGAAGCTGCGTGGGCCAAGAACCGGCGAGCGCATTTCGTCATTAACTGACAGAACGCTCTGTTTTGAAAAACACGCTTGTTCAGACAATCCTTAGCCTTGGCGCGGCCCTGTTTCTCGCGTCGGGGTGCTATAGCACCAAGATGATGGAGTTTACCTATCAAGAGCTCGATACGGTAAAGACGACGCAAAAGGAACTTCTGGAGAGAATTCACGAGTTGTCCGCGCAGCTCGACGGCGAGCGGCAGGCACGCGTTCGCGCGGAGGCCGAGAGCGCCCAAACGATGAGGGAGCTCCGCGAGGTTCTCGATATTCTTTCCTACCGGATTGATGATACCTCCCAGATCCTCTCCAAGCGCCGCCGGGCTGCCGCTGCCAGGCGAGCGGTCGTAGCGCCCGACACGATTCGGGTAGGGTCACTGGATTCACTGGGTGCGGTCGCCGACTCGGCGCGTGTGACGCCTGCCGCCGGCGATGGTCCGCGCGAGCGATTGTTCAAGAGTTCGTACATGGACCTGACGTTGGGCAACTACGACCTGGCCGTGCAGGGGTTCAAGAACTACCTCGTGCGTTACCCCGGCGCGGCCACCCGGGATGACGCGCACTACTACCTCGGAGAGTCGTATTATTCGCTCGCGCGCTACCTGGAAGCCGTCGCGGAGTACCAGAGCGTTATTCGCGAATACCCGCGTTCACGCTTCATTCCCGCGTCGTACTTGAAGGCGGGATTCTGCTACCGGAAGCTGGAGGAGAAACAGCTCGCCGAACGGGCGTTCCGGGAGCTTATCGCGAGTTTTCCGCGCAGTGAAGAGGCCGAGCAAGCGCGGGTCGCACTGCAAGAAATGGGAGGGTAGCCAGCCAAGCATTGGACGGTCTAGTATTCTACCTGTTGGCGCTGGTCGTTCTGATCGCTTTCTCCGCCTTCTTCTCGGGGTCGGAGGCCGCCCTTTTTTCACTCGGCCGCTCCCAGTTGAGCCGCATGCGGAAGCATTCGGGAGCGGGGAGGGAAGTCGCCCGCCTCCTCTCTACGCCGCGAAACATCCTGATCACCATTCTCATCGGCAATCTGGTCGTCAACGTTTTCTCGACGAGCGCCGTGACGGCGGTGGCCGTCCGCCTTTTCGGCAACCGCGGGGCGGCCCTTGCCTTCGTCTTCATGTCCGTGGTGCTCCTCGTTTTTGGGGAAATACTGCCCAAGGTGCTGGCACTCAACCGTCCGCAAAAAGCATCGCTCCTCTACATATTCCCGCTGCGGCTGTTCCATACGATTCTCTATCCCGTGCGGATGCCGATCGCCCGTTTCACCGATGCCGTGATCGCGTTTCTGAGCAAGAGACTCGGGTCCGCCGGGCGGTATTTTTCAAGAGAGGAACTGCTGACCGCGATCGATATCGGTCGTGATGAGGGACACATGGGTGAGTTCGAGTATCGCCTGCTGTCGAACACAATCGAGTTCAGAGACACCGTTGTCCGCGAAATCATGACCCCGAGCATTAGTGTGTTCTCCCTGCCGCAGGACATGAGCCCCGACGAGATGGAGGGAGAGATTCTGCAGCGGGAGATGTCGAGGGTGCCGGTGTACGGAGAGACCGCCGACGACGTGCGCGGGGTGCTGCACATCAAGGACCTGGCCGCCGTACCGCGCGACGGGACGGACTTCGACGTTGCAACGGTACTTCGCACACCGTACTACGTGCCCGAAACAACCCGCATCTCGGAATTGTTCAAGGAGCTGGCGAGGAAGCGCTCCCAGCTGGCGGTCGTGATCGACGAGTACGGGTCCTACGTCGGCATCGTAACGCTCGAGGACATCCTCGAGGAGTTGGTGGGCGAGATACGCGATGCGAACGAACCGCGAACCTCCGAGTACACGGTCCTCGATGATCACCGTATCGTCGTGCTCGGTACGATGGCAATAGACGATTTCAACGAGGTGTTCGGCGCCGACGTGGTGGATGAGGAACACGAGACGATCGCCGGCTTCGTGGTCGGGGCGACGGGGAGAATCCCCAAAGAGGGGGAAACGGTCGCAGTGGGGGATCTGCGGTTTCACATCATTTCCGCGCAGCCCAATCGAGTGCGCAAGATGCGGGTGGAGAGAGCATGAATACGGTGTGGCTGGCCGCAATTTCAGGCGTGGCGTTCTGTCTGGCCGCGTTTTTCGCGGGTGCGGAAACGGCGTTCCTCGCCACCGATCGTATCCGCCTGCGCCATCTCGCCGGCCGGGGCGACCGCCGTGCGCGCCTGCTCTTGAAGTACGTCCGCAATCCCGAGTACTTCCTCAGTATCGTTCTCGTCGGAACGAACCTGGGGATGATCGCCTGCACGACCACGTTTACCGTCGTGGCGCTCCACTATTTCGGGGACTCCGGGGCGACGGTGGCCACCGCGATCCTGGTCCCGACACTGGTTATCTTCCAGGAGATCATCCCCAAGGGGATTTTTCTCTACTATGCCGATCGTACGTCGCTCGCGTCGATTTACCCGCTGAAGTTCTTCGCCGTCGTGCTCTATCCCGTCATCAAATCGTTTTCCGGCCTGACCGATTTCTTTACCCGTGCGCTGGGAGTCGGCAAGATAGACCGCAAGGTCACGATGACCATGGAGGAGCTTTTGTTCCACTTGCGGGGCAGCCGCGAGGCGGGGTTGATATCCGACGAGACGATGGCCCTGGCGTCGCGAGCGTTCGACTTGATCGATTTCGACGCCGGCGACGTCATGGTGCCCGTCGGCGGCGTTGTCATGGTCGAAGACGGCGCCGGGGTCGAGGAGTACCTGTCCGTTTTCTGCCGCGAGCGCTACTCGCGGCTTCCCGTCTACCGGGCCCGGCGGACCAACGTGGTGGGGTTTCTCTCCATACACAACCTGCTCAAGGCCCGGCGGCTCGGACATCGCAGGACCGAGTTGGAGAAGCCCTACATCGTGGGGATCGAAACGCCGATTGTGGAGATGATGATTCGCATGAAAAACCAGGGCTGCCACATGGCGATGATCCGCGACAAATCGGGAGACATCGCAGGCATGACGACGCTGGAGGACATCCTCGAGCGCCTGGTGGGGGCGATCGCGGACGAGTTCCACTAGGAGCGGGGAGGGAAGTGTGGCGCTGAACCAAGCACCGTTCGCACTCGAGGGCCGCAAGGCCCTGCTGCTGGCCGATGGATTATCCACTTTTGGCTCGAAGACAGCGGTGTGTTACATACGCTACCGGCGCGACGGCGTGGTCGCCGTACTCGATTGCAAGCAGGCCGGCCGGCCCGTCGAGGATATTCTCGGCTTCGGCGGGACCATTCCCGTCGTGGGCAGCGTCGTGGAGGCACTCCTCCACAAACCCGATTTCGCCGTGGTCGGTGTGGCGCCGAGCGGCGGTCAACTCGTTCCTCCGCTCCACGCTCAGGTTCTTTCCTGCGTGCGTGCCGGCCTGGACGTCGTCAGCGGCTTGCATTCATTCCTGTCCGACGACCGTGGGATCGTCGAGGCAGCGAGCGAGTCGGGAGCGCGGTTCTGGGACGTGCGGCGCGCGCCCGAGATAACCCGGGTCGGCGGCGGCGCTGGTTGCACGACGGGCGCGACCAGCGTCCTGACCGTAGGCAGCGATTGTAACGTCGGCAAGATGACGGCGACTGTGGAACTGTATCGCGCCCTGTCCGCTCGCGGGATCAACGCCGCGTGGGCGGCCACGGGCCAGACGGGTATGATGCTCAAAGGCAGGGGGATCGCTATCGACCGCGTCGCAGCCGATTTTGTCGGCGGCGCCGTGGAAGAACTGGTCGAGCACGAGGCGGCGAACAAGGACCTGGTAATCGTCGAGGGCCAGGGATCCATCCTCCACCCCGGCTTCGCGGGTGTGGCGCTGGGCCTGCTCTACGGGGCGATGCCGGATTGCCAGGTACTGGTGCACGCGACGTCGCGGGGCACCATCGGCGATTCCGGCGTCGACATGCCCCCGCTCACCGAACTCATCCGTTTGCACGAGGCGCTCATGCGGCCGTTCAAGGAATCGCCGGTGGTCGCCGTCGCCGTCAACACGTCCGGTCTCGGTGAGGCCGATGCCGTCGATGCCGTGTCGTCCATCCAGCGCGAGACCGGGCTTCGCGCCTGCGACCCGGTACGGCATGGCGCCACGCCGCTGGTCGATGCTATAATGAACCACCTGTGAACGGTTCGACGGCGGAGAGGGCAGTGAATCGGCGTCCGCCGGCACGGCCTCGACAATGGATATGAATCGGCGTTGTCCGGTAACGCGGTGGAAGGGGAAATGAAACTCGATTTTGAAGCAATGAAGCTCGAGCCCCGTCACCCCTTCAAGATCGCGCGGGAGGTGCAGACGGAGTGCGAGGTGGTGGTCGCCGAGCTCACGTGGGAGGGTGTGACCGGGCTTGGAGAGGCCGCGCCGTCTTCCTACTACGGAGAGAATAGCGCGACCGTGCTGTCCGCGCTGAAGAAGATTGCCGGCAAGCTCGACGGTGACCCGGAAGCGATCCGCGATCGCCTCGCCACGGGTGACCTGCGGCGAGAGCTGGGACCCCACGCGTCGGCACGGGCGGCGCTGGACGTCGCGCTGTGGGATATTCTCGGCAAGCGGGAAGACCGCGCCGTCTACGAAATGCTGGGCCTGGATGCCGCGGAGACCCCGGCCACGTCGTTTTCCATTGGGATCGCCGCACCGGACGTCGTGGACAAGAAAGTCGACGAGGCCTCGCAGTACCGGATCTTCAAGATGAAGATGGGAGTGCCGGGAGACATGGCCCTCCTGGACCGCGTCATAACGCGCAGCGGCAAGCGTATTCGGGTCGACGCCAACGAGGGATGGGATCTGGAAACGTCGCTGCTGATGAGCCGCGAGCTGAACGAGCGCCGCATCGAGTTCATCGAACAGCCCATTCACCACGAGCGGGAAGAAGATCTGCGCGAGCTGAAGCGGCTGAGCCCGCTGCCGATAATCCTCGATGAGAGCATCATCAATCCGGAGGACGTGGCGGCGCGCCGGGATCAGGGCCACGGGGTCAACATCAAGCTCATGAAGTGCGGCGGGATCACGCCGGCTCTGTCACTGATCGAAGAGGCGCGGAACGCGGATTTGCGGGTCATGCTGGGATGCATGCTGGAGACGTCGATCGCGATTACCGCCGCCGCGCACCTCAGCCCGCTGGTCGACTACGCGGATCTCGACGGCAACCTCTTGCTCGCCGACGATCCCTTCGTGGGTGTGACCGTCACCAACAGCAAACTGGTATTGCCGGAGGGGCCGGGGCTCGGCGTCGAACGGCGAAGCCGGTAGGGTCTTACTCGAGAACCACGACGGCCGTGGCCTGTTCGCGGCTGTGCGTGATGGACAGGTGGACGTGCGTGGCCTCGAGGCCGTCGAGATACTCACGCGCGCGACCGGAGATCTTCAACTCCGGCTTGCCGAACGTCGTATTGACCACGACGATATCCCGCCACCGCACCCCGTCGTTCCAACCCGTGCCCAGCGCCTTCATACACGCTTCCTTGGCGGCGAAGCGGGCGGCCAGCCGGGGGACCGGGTCCCTGTAGCGCAGCGAATACGCCTGCTCCTCCGGGGCGTAGATGCGGGCGAGAAACCGCGTTCCGTACTCCCGGTAGACGCGCTCGATGCGCGCGAGCTCTATCGAATCGATCCCGATCCCTCTGATCATGGCTGCAGCCCCGGTTTTCCTCGAGTGTCAGGCGTCTCGTGCGGGCGTTGTCGTAGTATACAACCACGCAATGTTCTCTTGCAAACGACATCGGGAGTGACTATGGTTCCGCTTCATGACTCACGGCCGGTACTTTCGTCGTAATTTCGTGTTGGGGATCATAACCGGCGCGTTCATCAATCTCGGGATGGCGTTCTTCGACCCGTTCACGGTGCTACCGCTTTTCGTAGCGAAACTCGGCGGCTCCGCGCTGTTGATCGGCCTGGTGAGCGCCCTGCACGGCGTTGGCTGGTTCTTGCCGCAGGTATTCGCGTCGCGACTCGCGGAAACGCGTGCCTACCTCATGCCGATGTACCGCGTGGTATCGGTGGTACGTGCCCTGGCACTGGGAGTCGTCGTCCTCCTCGTATTCAAACTCGATGTCTCGTCCGGAAGCCTCCTGCTCGCGGGGTTTCTCGGGATGCTTCTCGTGACGCACCTGGCGGGAGGTTTCTCGGCCATCCCCTTTCTCGAGGTGACGAGCAAGACGATCCCGGTGACCAGCCGGGGCCGGTTTTTTGGCACGCGTCGTCTCATCGGGGGTACGGCGGGTGTAGGCGCGGGAGTGCTGGTCGGCCTGGTGCTAAACCGGCGGCACGAGGGAACGTGGCTGGATGGGCCCCATTTTGACACGCTGCGAGGGGCCGTGGCAAAACTCGGGCTGATCGGTCACGAGTTTCCGACCGACTTCGCTATGCTCTTCGTCCTCGGCTGGATTTCTATGACCGTGGGAATGATCGCGTTCGCGTGTGCCGGCGAGCCACCCTCCGCCACGGTCCGGCCCTCGGCGCGCCTGCTCGATCACGTGCGGGCCGGTTTTGGTTTGCTGCGGCACGATGCCAACTACCGCCTGTTCTACGCCGTACGAATCTGCTGGCAGCTTACCGCCATGTCGTTCCCGTTCTACGCGAGCTACGCCTTCACCGACCTCGGTTTTTCAGACAATACCATTGGGCTCTTTCTGTCGGTGTGGCTGGCATCGGGCGTCATGTCGAACTATATCTGGGGAAAACTCCTCGACCGCAGGGGCAACAAGATCGTGCTGCAGGTTACCGCCGTGCTCAGCGCGCTGCCGCCGGCGGCCATTCTCGTAGTAGACCGGATGGTCGGCAGGAGTCTCGAGCTGGCGAGCCTGCCGCTGCTGCTGGCGCTGACCGCGACGTTTTTCGTCAACGGGTTCATCCGCAGCGGGCGGGTCATCAGTAACATCACCTATCTCCTCGAGTTCGCTCCCGAATCGAAGCGGCCGCTCTACGTGGGATTCATGAACAGCTTCAGCTTTCCCTTCATGCTAAGCCCCCTTCTCGGGGGGGCGATCCTGCTGGCCTTCGACATCCGGGGCCTGTTCTCCGTCTCGGTCGTGTTCGCCCTCCTCAACATCGTGCTCAGTACCCGGCTGCGGGAGCCCCGGGGCGCCACGCCTGACGCCACTGCGGGCAATTAAGACATTGTGTCATGCTGATTTGTCATAGTTGGAGTCGGCGGGAAAATCCCCCGCGAAAGGCGAGCACGGCAATCATTTCTGTAATAAAAAGTTACAGAGCAAACCGGCTGACCCCCGCCTTTTGGCACCGGTCGTGCTTTGTACGGCGGTGCGTGCCGGTGAGCTGCCGGCCGCGTGGAATCTGGAAACGACGATCCATACAGAGGAGGTTGGGCATGTTTCTTACCAAGTACAGACCAGCGGGCGGATTGGAGTCCTTTTTCGAAGAGAGCCTCTTGCCGGTGCTCGGCGAGTGCCGCAGCGACGAGGGAAATGCGTTTCGTCTCCCGCGAACCAACGTCAACGAAGACGACAAGGAGTTCGTTCTGACGATGGAGATGCCGGGTGTGAAAAAGGGCGACGTCGACGTCGCGATCGAAGACGATCACATCGTCATCACGGGCGAGAAAGAGGAGAAGGCCGAAGCGACGGGGCTGCTCCGTCGTGAGATTCGCTCGGAGAAATTCCGCCGCAGCTTTGCCCTCGATGCATCCATCGACCGCGATGGCATCAAGGCGAAGCTCGCCGATGGACTGCTCAGGGTCACGCTGCCGAAGCGGGCCGAGAGCGTTGGACGGAAGATTAGCGTAGACTAGTCGGCCGGATCCGATCGGTTCGGTGAAAGAGCCCGGGTGTTGCCCGGGCTCTTTTCTTATGCTAGCTTGGCTACTATGCCGACACTACGCCTGCGATCCATCACGGCGTTCGCCGCGTTGCTGGCCCTCTCGGGAGCGGCGCCGTCGCACGCTCGCGCCGCCCAAAGAGAAGCGTGGTACAAAATCCTCTTTTCGGGAGCCGTGGTTGGCGTGGGCAGGGACCTGTGGGCGGAGGATGATAGCAGCCGTTATTTCGAAACCCACCTCGAATTTCGCGCATCGCGTGCCGGAACGCAGGTCGAAATCATCTCTCATCTGGAAGAACGGGACGACTACAGCGGGCGGCCGCTGCGCTTTCGATCCGAAGTAACGGTTACCGGTACGACCATGGCGGTTTCCGGCGAGAGCCGGGGGGACAGCGTCTACGTGCGTAGTGAGGGGCGGGGGTATGGACGCGACCAGGTAATCGCGTGGGAGGCCGGCGCGCTTGGGCAGGCGAGCGTGGATGAGCGCGTCCGGCGGGAACTTCGCACCGGGCGGCGGGATTTTTCACTGCGAGTGTTCGACTCGCAGTCGGCGAAGTACCGAACCAGCCGCTTTCGAACGGGGGAGAGGTTGCGGCACCCCGTCGCCGGGGACACCGTCGAATTGCTCGTGGTCGAGCAGTTCGTGGACGACGGCGCCACCCCGGCCATGACGCTGTTCGTGGACGACGAAGGGGACGTGCAGCGGATGTGGATGCGGCTGATGGGCGCCGAGATCGTCATCGAGCGCGTCACTTCGGAAGAGTTCGGCCACCTGGAACTGGACCCGAATTTCGACATGATCCGCGGGTCGCTGATACCGTGCCGCGGCTATGACGTCCCGCCCGAGCAACTCGACGCCGTCACCTTTCGGATGACCCTGTCGCAACCGCCCGGGGATGTCAACTCCCTGCAGGGACCCAATCAAACGGTCGTGCGCGCGGACGGCCGGGTCGTCGATCTCGAGGTTACCCGCGATACGATTCATGAGCAGCTGGCGACCGACGCCGAGCTGCAACGCTACCTCAAGGCCGATCGCTACATCCAATCGGATCACCCGGCGATAAAGGCGCTGGCGGACAGCATCGCGGGGAGCGGCGAGCGCGACGATCCGGCGCTCGCCACGGAGATCGCCCGCTGGGTCAACCGGTACATAGAGCACAAGGATTTTTCGCAGGGATTCGCCACGGCTCTCGACGTGCTCGCCGCGCGCGAGGGCGACTGCACCGAGCACTCCGTCCTGTTGGCCGCCGTGCTGCGTGCAGCGGGGATCCCGGCGCGGATCGCCGTGGGGGTCGCCTATTACCAGGGAAGTCTCATCGGCCACATGTGGACCGAGGTTTATGAGCGCAAATGGCGCACGCTGGATGCGCTCGACGTCGGCGCCAACCCCATTCGTATTCGGGTCGCCGTTTCACCCGACGAACGCGCCCTCAACGAAATGGACGTCATCAACGCCTACAGCCTGCTCGCCGGGATCGAAGTCGAGGTAACGGACCACCGTCTTCGGAGTGACCGGTAACGCAGTTCGGCAACGCGACAGCGGCGCCCGCTACATACGCCAAACCTGGATCGTACCCGCACGCAGCGGGGTTTTCGCTTGTTCGGTGTGATTGATTTGGCTAAAGTGGTCTGGCATCGCTTGCTGCGTCGTCGCACAGGGGGAGATGGAGGTAATCGGAATGTCCCGGATCGAGAGAAGCATGTTTCGCGAATACGACATTCGCGGAAAGGCCAACAACAACGAACTCAATCCGCGAAGCGGCGAACTGATCGGCCGGGCCTACGGCACGTTTCTCGACAAGCGCGGCATCGGAGAAGTCGTGGTCGCCTATGACAGCCGGCTCGGCTCCCGGCCGGTGCGGGACGGTTTCGTAAAAGGTCTGCTCGCCACCGGGAGAGACGTCGTTGATATCGGCCTCTCACTCACGCCGATGATGTACTGGGCGCAGTATCATTTTGGAATCAAGGGTGGCGCCATGATCACCGGCAGCCACAACCCAAAGGACTGGACGGGACTGAAGCTCGCCAGCGGCTTGTCGGCCACTCTGGTCGGAAGCGAGATCCGGGAGATTCTCGCCTGTGTCGAGGAGGGGCGGTTCGTGGAAGGCGCGGGCAGTACCCGCGAAGAGAGCATAACCGACCGCTACGTAGAGGATCTCGCCGGGCGCGTGACCGTGAAACGGCCGCTGCGCGTGGTGGTCGACGCAGGCAACGGCACCTCCGGCGCTTTTGGCCCGGGCGTTCTCCGGCAGGCGGGACTCGAGGTGATCGAGCAGTTCTGCGACCTCGACCCCGAGTTCCCGAACCACGAGCCCGATCCGGCCCTCAAAGAGACCGTCGCTGCGCTAGGCGAGCGGGTGCGCGGTGAGAAGGCCGACGTAGGGTTCGCCTTCGACGGCGACGGCGACCGGCTCGGCGTGGTGGACGAGAACGGTGAGGTCATCTGGCCGGACCGCTTCATGATACTCCTCTCCCGGCAGGTTCTAGAGAAAGAACCCGGGGGCAAGATCGTGTTCGACGTGAAATGTTCGCAGGCGCTGGAAGAGGACATCGCGGCACACGGCGGCACGCCGATCATGTGGAAGACGGGGCACTCCCACATCAAGGCCAAGCTGCACGAGGAAAAGGCGCTGCTGGCGGGCGAGATGAGCGGTCACATTTTCTTCGTGGAAAACTACTACGGATTCGACGACGGGATTTACGCCGGCCTGCGTTTTGCGGAGTATATATCCGCCCAGGACAAGCCCCTGTCGAAGATCATCGACGAGACTCCCTATTACATTTCCACACCGACCATCGATGTCGATTGCGCGGACGACAAGAAGTACGGAGTGGTGGACCGGCTCACCGAGGAACTCAAACGGGACTTTGACAAGGTCGTGGATATTAACGGGGCGCGGGTGACGTTCGAGGATGGATGGGGCCTGGTCCGGGCCTCGTCAAACATGCCGATTCTCGTGCTTCGCTTCGAGGCCAAGACGGCCGAGCGGCTGCAGGAGATCAAGGACCTTTTCCGTGGGTACATGGATAAGTATGAAGAGATTGGAAAGGTCTGGCACAATGAATGAGGGCCCCGCGCGCCGCTTGAATCTCGTGTTGTCGTGCGTGTTCTCGATGTGCGTCGTCGCCCAGGGCGCATGCGCCCGGAAGCTGCCCGGCGGTTACATGAGCGAGAAGACGTCGCAGCAGATTCTGGACAAGACGCTCGACATCACGCTGTCGCCGGACCTGAGCCACTTGAACGACGCGGAAAAAGCGGCGCTGCGGCTGCTGCTGGACGTCGGCGACATGATGCAAACGCTCTACGAGCAATCGCGGCATCACCAGGCGCTCGCGGCGTACGAGGCGCTGCGCAAACTGGACGAGAAGCTCGAACATCCGCGCGCGACGCGGAATCTGCTGGATGTGTACCGCTTGTTCAAGGGCCCCATCGCCAGGGGTCTCGACGGCAAGGTGCGAACGTTCCTGCCGGTCGACCCCAAGACGCCGGGGCGTAACGTGTACCCGTGGGGAGTGAGCAAGGAGGAGATCGACGACTACCTTGCCGGGCACCCACAGGCCCGGGCGTCTCTGCTGCACGCACGCACGGTCGTGCGCCGCGCCACGACCGAAAACCTCCGTACGGACATCCGGACCATCGAGCGTTACGGTATCGTCGACGTCCTGCATCCGGGTCTGCGAAACAGCCTCTCCGACCTGGTGGCGGCGGCGGACGAGGGTGGGTTCTACGCCGCGCCGTACAGCGTCGCCTACGCCGCCGACCTCAGGGCGGTCTACGACCGGCTGCAGGAAGCGGCGGGCTTGATCGAGGAAACCGACGTGGAATTTGCACGCTACCTCAGGCAACGGGCCGTCGATCTCTTGCGCGACAACTACGAGGCCGGGGACGCGGCGTGGGTGACGGGCAGGTTCGGCAACCTCAACGCGCAAATCGGGTCGTACGAGACCTACGATGACGAGCTCTACGGCGTGAAGAGCTTTTTCGGGGCGAGCGTTCTGGTGAAGGACCCCGTGATGAGCTCATCGCTCGCCACGGTCACGAAGTGGCTGCAGGAGTTGGAGGATATGATGCCGTACGAGAACCACAAGAGCGTGCGCCAGGACATTCCCATCGGGGTCTATGACGTGATCGCGGATTTCGGCCAGGCGCGGGGAACGAACACGGCGACGATCCTGCCCAATGAAAGCTACATCACGCGCAAGTACGGCCGCACGATTCTCATCCGCAAGAATATCCTCCAGCACCCGGGGCTCTTTACACTGCGCAAGCGTGCGTTCGAGGCGGCGGTGTCCGATGAGTTCCATGAAGACTACGGGTCTGATGGTGATCTGTTCCGAACATTGTTCCACGAGATCGGGCACTATCTCGGACCCGATCTCACCCGGGACGGGCGTACGCTCGACATCGCGCTCGAGGAAGACGCATCGATTTTCGAGGAGCTCAAGGCGGATCTGGTGTCGCTCTACGTTGCGAAACGGCTCTTCAAGAAGCGCTACTATCCCGAGCCCCGGTTGCGGGCGGTCCAGGCATCGGGAATCCGCCGAGTGCTGCGCAAGAACCGCCCGCGCAAGACCCAGACCTACGCGACGATGCAGCTC
This sequence comes from Candidatus Krumholzibacteriia bacterium, assembly GCA_046754105.1. GTDB lineage: Bacteria > Krumholzibacteriota > Krumholzibacteriia > WVZY01 > WVZY01 > JAZGDW01. The sequence continues at coordinate 16,783 of JBHHVD010000005.1, read as the reverse complement.
ATGCAGATGAACTATTTCCTGGAAACGGGGCTACTCACATACGATCGCGGGCTGAAGAGGCTCGTCATCCACCGCGGACTCTATCACCAGACGGTCGAAGCGATGCTGCGGCAGGTCATGGCCCTGCAGTTCGAGGGAGACAAGGAGGCCGCGGACCGGTTTATCGACAAGTACACGACCTGGGACAAGGCACTGCACGGCCGAATCGCGGCGGCGATGAAGAACGTCGAAACACACCGCTACGCGCTGGTGCGCTACGGCGCCCTGGGCGAGTAAGCGGTTCATCCGGTGTACGGGCGCGGCCTCAAGACCGCCCGCCAGGATGGATCCGGTCCTTTCCTGGATCCACGGCTCACCCTACGCGATCGCAATCCAGGGGACCAGAGGTGGAGAACAAACAGACGACGAGCAACTTGCGCCTTGGAATACTCCAACTCCTCGTCGGCGCGACGCTGATCAGCTACTCCCCCGTCTTTGTCAAGCTGGCCAACGTCGGGCCGACCATGGCCGGGTTTTACCGCAACCTCTTTGGCGGGATATTCCTGTTGCTCGTGGTTCTCATGCGCGGGGAGCCGCTGTGGCGCGGAGCGCGCCCACTCGGGATGGCGTGTATCGCCGCCGTGCTCTTCGCCGCCGACCTGAGCTTCTGGCACCGGTCGATCCATTATATAGGGCCGGGTCTGTCGACGATCATGGGCAATTTCCAGGTCTTTTTCCTGGCCGCCTTCGGGGTTTTCGTGTTCAAGGAACGGGCCGACTGGAAGTTCCTGGTCTCGATCCCGCTGGCCGTCGCCGGTCTGTTGATGCTGGTGGGGGTCGATTGGGCAGCCCTCGAGAAAGACTACAGGCTCGGCATCTACCTCGGATTGATCACGGCCCTGACCTATGCCTGCTACCTGCTCATCCTGCAGAAGGCCCAGTCGAGCGAGCGCCGGCTCCCCGCGGCCGCCAATCTCGCCGTCATCTCGCTGGGCACGGCCGCGATCATGGCGGTCGAGGGGGCACTCCAGGGGGAGAGTTTTCGGATACCCGAAGGCCGCAGCTGGGCGGCGCTGATATCCTACGGGGTCTTGTGCCAGGCCCTGGGATGGATCGTCATCAGCCGCGCGCTGGTCAAGGTGGAGGCGTCACGAGCAGGTCTCATACTGCTGCTGCAACCGACGCTCGCCTTTGTTTGGGACGTGTTGTTTTTTGCGAGGCCGACGGGCATTGTCGACGTCAGCGGCGCGCTGCTCGCGCTGGCCGCGATCTATTTGGGAGGAACCCGGAGACGGCGGTGAGCCCGTGGCCGGGGGCGCGGTCGTCGTTGCGTGCGCTCGCGATGGCTAACTTGTAGCAGGAAGTCAAAGGAAAGGAGCCTGGGGTGACCGCGGCGCGGAAGAGAATCGCCATCGGGACGGCAGCAGCAGTGGTGATCGCCACGGTGGCCATCGGCTACAAGACGACTTCCAGGAAATCCCCCGGAGTCGCGACACCGGCGACGGGAAAGTCCGTCCGCGATCTGCTGCGGTTGAGCGACGCCTACATCCACCGGGGGGAAGACCGCAGCGACCTCTACGCCGCCGAGGCGGCGGAATCGCTGGCGTACGCGGCGCTCGAGATCGACTCGCTCGACGTCGACGTCTTGAACCAGCTCGCGAAGGCCAAGTACGCCCTGAAGAAATTCGAAGAGGTCCTCCTCCTGGAGAACTACGTCTTGAAGCTGCACCCGGAGAATCCGACGGCATGGGGTATTCAGGGGGACGCCTACCAGGTGACCGGCGGGTACCGCGGGGCGGACTCCTCGTACCACGTCATGTACGCGTTCGATCAGGGGTTCCACTCGCTGCTGCGGATCGCGCGCGAGGAGTTTCTGCTCAGGGACTACGACAAGTCCATCCAGTTCATCGACGAGGCAATCGAGAAGGCGCAGGAAGAAGAAGTGGGGGCGCACGATCTCGCCTCTGCCTATGCAGACCTCGCGAAGATTCTGCTGGCCCGCGGATACCTGGAGCCGGCCCTCCACAACATCGACTACGCGCTGGCGCTGCAGCCCGGCTCGGCGGTCGCATTGTCCGTGAAGGTACGGCTGCTCCGGGCACAACACAAGTACGGAGAGGCGATCGGTTTGTGCCGCCGGTTGGTGGAGTTGTCAGAGCATCCTCGCCACAAGTCCGCGCTGGCCCGCCTCTACCGGGACGTGCACCGGCAAGCCGTCACCGATTCGCTGGTGCAGATCGCAGCCGCCGAGTTTGAAGCGCTCTCCCGCGATTTTCCCGAGCGGGTTCGCCGGGACCAGGTCACGTTCTATCTCGAGTGGGATATCGAACGCGAACGGGCGCTGCGCCTCGCGCGCCGGGAATCACGCGAACGGCGGGACTCCTCATCCTACAGCCTGCTTGCGTGGGCGTACCATAAGAACGGAGACTCCCACCTCGCCTGGTCGAGCATCGCCCTCGCCCTCCGCCGGGGCGTCAAGGACCCCGAGTTGTTGTACCGCGCGGCCGTCATCGCGAAAGCGGCCGGCAAGATGGACCGGTACCGGACGTTCTCCGAGCGCGTGCGCGAGGTGGTACCCAACGTCGAACAGGTATACGGTCCCCTCGAGCCGTAACGCTGTTTGACCCCGGGGCCGCGCTCGCAAGGAATGGGCGCCCCGCAAGGACCCCGGCGAAGGGTCCGTGCGACGCGGGACGGTCTTGTATGAAACACGAATCGAGACGGACAAGATGACCATCCCGGGGGCATCGACCACGGCCACGGACCTCCTGCTGGGGGCGGTGGCGCTCGTGCTGGCCTTCCTTTTGACCGCCCGGCGGAGGTCGGACCAGGGGTGGACCGCGCGCCTGTGGGCTGCCGCACTATTGTTCACGAGCCTTGCAGCCCTCGCCGGGGGCACGTATTACGGACGCGGCGTGGGGTTTCCGGTGGCGCTTGCCGGCACGTTGCGGAGGGCGGCGATGGCAGGGGTCGGCCTTGCGTCCTTTTGCTTCGTAGCCGGTGCCGCCTTCGGTTCCGTACGGGGGAGGGCGCGCCGCATCGTCCTGTGGTTGGCCACCGGTCAGACGGTCCTGTACCTGGCGTGGACTATCGAGCACGACGCGTTGGGATACGCGGTCTTCGAGCATTCGTCCGCCATGATCGCGGTCCTCGTGCTGCAGGCCCGTGCGTGGACCCGCCGCCGCGACCCGGCCGCACCGTGGGTCATCGCCGGCGCCGCACTTTTGACCGGCTGTGCGGCGATCCAGTCCGGCCACCTCGGCGCTGATTTCGCCCTCGACGAAATCTGCCATATCCTGCAAGTCATTGGCATATATTGCTTGTTCCGGGGTGGACGGATGCTGACCGACCTGGGAGCACGGGGCGTGCCCGGGCGAGACACAGCGGAAAGCGCACTTCAACCTTGAACAAAGCTTCAACCTTCACTACATTTCAGGTATGGAAAAGGCACAGACGATCGGCCGGCTGGCCGGCGAGTTGGGTCTTCCCGTTTCCACGCTGCGCTATTACGAGCGCGCCGGGCTGGTGCGCCCGACCGGGCGCAGCGAGGGCAACTACCGGCTCTACGGCGCCGGGGCCGGTGATCGCATCCGGTTCATCCGCATGGCACAGGCGACGGGGTTTACTCTCGCCGACATCCGCCAGCTTCTGGAACTCCGTGACGGGGACACCGCTCCTTGTGGGGAAGTCCGGGCGCTGGTCGAAAAACGCCTCGCCGACACCACTTCCCGCATCGAAGAATTCAAGCAAGTGCAGGCGATTCTCGAGAGCTTTCTGGAGAAATGCGAGGGGGCGGAGGCTGAAGACGAGTGCCACGTCATGGAAGAACTCGAGCCCTCAGACGGCCCCGTGGACGACCTGAAGCCGATCCGGCGCCGGCCCACCGGCCGCTGAGCCCCCCGGACACCCGTTTCTTCTAAATCAAAAAAAAGTTTGTAACCCTGAACCCGAGTTCAAGGAGTCTAATGGGTATGGAGAAACCGGGTTCCAACACGGCTCGTTCCGAATGAGGCGATTCCAAATGAAGAAGATCACGATTTTCTATTTCGAAGGGTGTCCCAACCACGAACCGACGGTCGACCTCGTAGAGCGGGTCCTCGCCGAGTTGGGGATCGCCGCGGTTGTGGAATCGGTGGCGGTCCGGGGTAGTGACGATGCCCGGCGCTTGCGCTTCTTCGGGTCAGCGTCAATGATGCGACCGGTGACGGGGTCACGACCGTACACGTGGAGGGCGCCGATATCGATCCGGCTGCGACGGGACGAACCGACTACGGCTTTAGCTGTCGCATGTACGGTGGCTCGGGTACCCCGAGCCGCGGGATGATCGAAATGGCACTCAAGGCGCAGGGCGAATCATGAAACGGGTCGCACGAGCGGGTATCCTCGCCGCCGACCGGCAGGGCCAGTCCCGGATCGCGCTTCGTGTCGAGGGCATGACGTGCGAAGGCTGCGCCTCCACGGTCAGGACCGCGCTCGTCGGCATCACGGGCGTCATCGGCGTCGAGGTGAATGTCGCCGAAAGCCGGGCGCTCGTTACGGTGGATTCCGGCCACCCGCCGTCGACCGACGTTCTGGTCGCCGCGGTCAACAAGACCGGATACAGCGCGCGACCGTGGGAGGCCTCCGTTGACGGTGCCCTCCCGCTCGAGGCAAAGCGGCTCGTAGAACCGGAGATCTCGGAACTACGGCTCGAGGTGGAAACGGCGGCGTCCGATGCCGCGGCGTTAAAGGCGCTCTCCCCGGATGGAAGGGAACTCAAAGCGCTTTTCAACCAGAATGCGGGGGCCGTGCGGTTGGTGACCCTGCTCGAAGCCTCCGCGCCCGGACTGTTTTCAGCACCAGCTTGGCGGCCGCCTGCCGCCGCAACAGAGTCTCAACGGCGACGCGCTGGCCGAACGGGCCGAAGCGCTGCTCAAGGAGTAGACTAGAATACCCAGGGTTTCTCGGAGGGCCCCATCAAACGGGCTTGCGGTGATACCCTGGACGGCAGATCGCCTCCGGGCAATTACGTGTCTGTTTCTTGACCAATAGAGCCCGTTGCTCGCCCACTCGGGTCGGCAGCGGCCTCCTTCAAGAGCCTTGAAGGAGGCCTTCTCCTGCGTATATGAAAAAGGAGAGAGTCTCTCGGTGGCCGATCTTGGCTCAGTGCCGGGGCTCTAATTTGATGTACTTCTGCAGAGTAGCGACCAGTTGCGGAACGACCATCTCGATAAAGTGCGATTGCTCCCATTTCGGGATTCCTCGTTTGAGACGATCCTCCAGGCGGTTGAGAGCTTCTTTGTCGATCACGTGTCGATCTTGCCTCATCGTGTACACCTCAATCCATCCCGATGATCGATAAATCAAGGGGATAAAGAAATCAACCCGCCACGTCTGCTCCCCTCGCAAGCGGCGCGCGCGTCGTCGACGCGGGTGCGCAACCTGCCGGGGCCGGCCGGAGCCTGGTGCAAGCCGTGCGGGATTCATTCCGTTCGATTTAGGATGCCTTCATTCTACCGCAGCACGGGTTTCGTTTCAACAAGATAATCGATCGATCGTGTCCTGCATTTACTTATGACTGCACATAGCGGCCAGGAATTTCCAGGGATTCCCCATGCTTACGCGTTGTGCCCGCGACGTGCACGGGCGAAGCGCGCAGGCGCCACGCCGCAACGTGCGTGATCGGAATGTTGCCAACACCGGTTTGCCGATATGCAATAGCCGACACGGTTGAGAGCCGAGGGGAGCAAAAAAAAGGCCTGCGCTATTTCCCCCATTCGCGTCTGCCACCAGCCGTGCCAGGTGGCCAACGTGGGAGACGATGAGAAATCGCGGGCAACAACTCCACTGCCGCGTGGGTGATTTGCTACGAGGGGCCCAGCCGGAACCACCCGCAAGAGGGCGCGGTGGCATGCTTGCTCTATTGCGGGGTGTTGCCAGCAAGAGTTTTACGGGAAAGTAATCAGGGAGTTCGGAATGACGAAAATAAACAAGATTTTGAGTTATCTCACAGCAGTCGCCTGCCTCGCCGTCCTCGCCACGACGACGGGGTGTTCGCAGCAGCCGAGTGATACGCCCGGACAATCGCCGCTGACGTCTCTGGCAGGCGTGAGTTTGCAAGGCGTGGCGATCGCCGACGGGTTAGTCCTCGTGGATCTCCAGGCGAGGGTCACCCGGGTGAATGACCCGACCTCGGAGCTGGGCGGCGCGATCCGCGTGGGCGACAAGATGGACGGGTCGTACCTCTACGACGAGACCCTCGCCGATACCCGGCCGGACAAACCGGAAGAGGGCCGCTACGAGCCCAAGAACCCGCCGTCCCACGTGCGGTTCCACGTGATGGGACTGAACTTCGCTTCCGACCCGGATATCGTCGACATGAGGATCCGTTTGAAGAACGACGTCATGAAGGGGAACCCCCCGAGTCCCGAGGACTCCTACGACGTGCGCAGCCGCAGCAACCTCGACGTGCTGCCCGGCGTGGCCGTCAAGGAACTCAAGATCAAGCTGGTAGACCGTTCGAGCACGGCGCTCTCCAGTATCGAGCTTGCCGGCATGACCCTCGATTTCAAGGACTGGAACGATCAGTCGCTGCTGACGATCAAGGGCGCGAGCGGGTGGAAGATAGAGGCCCAGATTACCGCGATCGCGCCGCGCATCACCGCGAGCCCCAAAGAGCCGTCGAGAAAAGGACTCCGCTACCACCAGTCCTAGGGACCCATCGCCGCTTCGCATTCTCCTGCGCCGCCCGCCTGCGGGCGGCGCCCTCTTTTTGCGCCCCGGCCACGAGGCGCCGCCGAAGTGACATTCCTCCCATCGAGACCTGCCGCTACGTTTCCAGCCGAACCCGGGACCCCCAAAAAAACCGCTGGCCCCGGTGTACCCTTTTCGCTATACTATAGTATAATGAATGACTCGTAGTCACTAACGGCGTGGAACCGCGAATAGAACGGGGGAGAGGGAGGCGAGACGGTGGGCATTCCCGAACGGCGAGAGCGCGAGAAAGAGCTGCGGCGGGAGACGATTATCGACGCCGCCGAGAAGTTGTTCTTCGCAAAGGGCGTCGGGCAGGCGACCATGGACGATGTCGCCGAATCGGCCGAGCTGAGCAAGGGCACGCTCTACCTCTATTTCAAGAACAAGGAAGACCTTTATCTGGCCGTCATCCTGCGGGGCATGGCCATCCTGCAGACCCGATTCGAAACGGCTCTGGATTCGCAGGCGCTGGGAATCGACAAGATCGCCGCCATCGGTCGGGCCTATTTCGAGTTTTGTGACGCGTTCCCCGATTACTCCAACGCCATGCTCTATTTCGAATCGCTCGGGACCGACGTCCAGGCCTCGGGGTACGCCGGGGAGTGCGATACGCGAAGCAAGGCCATAACGGCCACGTGTGCGCGGGCGGTACAGGCCGGGATCGAGGACGGCACCGTCCGCGGCGACGCCGACCCGGTACGAACGGCCCTGACACTCTGGGGCCTGGCCACGGGGCTGCTGCAAATCATCGCGACCAAGGGACGGATGATCGCCGAACTGCACGGCATCGGCGCGCAGGAATTGAAGGAGACATTTTTCGACCTGATCTACCGGTCGTTGAGCAGCGGCGGCTCCCAGACTGGACATGGGGAGTAATGGACCACAAACAAGGCAGGTGTGGTATGAAGTTTCGGGTGTGTCTTGGACTCGCGGTGGCCGCCGTCATCGGCCACGACGCGCACGCCATCACCATGGATGAATACCTGGCGAGGGTGCGGACGAACCACCCCTTCTTCGTCAAGGAGGAGATGCAAACGGACGTCGAGAGGCTCGGTCGTGACCGCTTTCTCGGTGTCCAGGACTGGACGGTGAATTCCACCAAGAAGGCGTCGTACCAGAAGACGGTCATCAACAGCACGTTTGCGCCGGACCGCGTGTACACGCTCGACGGATCCGCTTCCGTGGAACGGATCTTCTGGCGCACGGGAGGGCGGCTCTCCCTCTCGTGGCAATCGATCTTGTCGGACCAGTCTCTGCCGGCCATCTCGGTGCCCGGCCCCGGCGGGACGACGATCGATGTGGCCACGGGGGCGACGCGTTTCTACGAGAACCGGGTGATCGCAAGCTTTGTGTATCCCCTGCTCCAGAATCGCGGTGGAGAGCTCGACCGGCTCGAATACGAGCTTGCGGATTTCAACATCGATTTCTCCGAAGTCCAGGCGCTCGAGAACCAGGAGAACTTTCTTCTGGACGTCGCCGTTCGTTTTGTCGACTGGGCGCTCGCGGTCGAGCAGAGCCGCATCGCCGCAGACCGGCTGCAGCTGGCCGACGAGCAGCACGAGCAAACCGCTCGCAAGCGCCGGGTGAATCTCGTCGACCGGGTGGACGTGTTACGAGCCGTGGATGCGGTACAGATCGCCAGGGAGGCACTGGTCCTGACCAGGTTGCGGGAGAAGGCCGTGCGGACCGAGCTGGCGGTTCTGTCGGGGGACGTGCAGATGACGGCCGGCACACCGGACATGGACCTCTACCGGCTGCTCGACGTTCCGGGCATAGACGAGGCGGTGGGGCGCGTGCGCAACCAGCGGCTGGTTTCCGCCCTGCGCATCCGCCTCGAGCAGACCGAGCGCCGGACGAAGGGAATGGACGACCGTGCCCGGCCACAGCTCTTTCTGAGTGTGAGCAGCGGGCTGCAGGAAGGCGACGAGGATTTCGCCGACGCGCTGGAACTCAGCGAGCCGGATATCGGCGTAGCGCTCGATTTCCGCTACCCTCTCGGCAACCACACGGCGCGGGCCGATGTCGCACAGTCACAGCTGCAGGCACGCCAGCTGGAGAAAGAGATCGAAAGCGTGTCGGTCAACCTCGAGGCGGAGCTTCGCAGCCTCTGGACGCAGATTACGGAGTTGGTACCGGTGCTGGCGATCAACCAGGAGCAGATCGAGACGGCGCGTAACAAGACACGTGAAGAGCAGCGTCTCTACGACCAGGGCAGGGGCGAGCTCACATTCGTCATCCAGAGCCAGGACAGCGAAGCCCTGGCCGAGCTGCGATACGCGGTGAACGCCGCCAATTACCACCAGCTGGTGCTGGGGTACCGGGCGCTGCTCGACGAGCTGCTGCCGGCACCTTAGGCGTCCCCGCAGGACAGGGTTTTTGAGACGATCGCGCCACCGCGTGAACGCGGTGGGGAACCACCTGAGGAAACATGCGAAGTTTCTTTCGATATTTTGCCAGCCGTCACCTGTTGGCCACGTTGATCACCCTCATGACCATCTTGCTGGGGCTCCACTCGCTCAGCCGCATCAAGCGGGACGTGTTTCCGACGGTGGACTTTGGCGAGTTGATTGTCACGACGGTATATCCCGGGGCCTCTCCCGAGGACGTCGAGCTCAACGTCACCAACAAGATCGAAAAGGAGCTGAAAGAAGTCAGCGGGATAGACCGCATGACGTCGGTGTCGATGGAGAATATTTCGGTGCTGGACGTGGTCATCGACCCGAACCTCGACGACCAGGACGACGTCAAGCGGGAGATCCGCGACGCGGTAAACCGCATCACGGATTTTCCGGAAGCCGTCGACGAGGCGCCGGAGATCGCCGAGATATCGACCGCGGTTTTTCCCGTCGTGGAGGTCGGGCTCTCCGGTGATATACCGTATCGCGAGCTGCGGGAGCACGCGAAACGTTTCGAGCAGCAGCTCGAGGACCTGCCCGGCGTGTCCAGCGTGGACCGCTACGGCTACCGCGATCGCGAGATCCAGGTGGAAGTGTCGCCGGAGGCGATGGATCGCTACCAGATCCCGCTGCGAGAGATAATGAATGCCATCGCTGGGCGCAACATCCGAGCTACCGGCGGCACCTTCGAGTCGTACACGGATGAAAAGACCGTCGTAACCCTGGCCCAGTTCCGAAACCCGATGGAGGTCGGCAACGTCATCGTGCGGTCGACCTTCGACGGCCCGCTCATACGGATAAGAGACCTCGCCATCGTCGAGGACGACTTCGAGGACGAACGTATTATCTCGCGAATGAACGGGCGCCCGAGCATTTCCTTCATCGTCAACAAGAAGGAATCCGCCGACGTCATCCGCACAGTGGACGCGATCAAGGGCCTCGTCGAACGGATGAATGGCAGCCTGCCGGAGGGCGTCGAGGTTCTCTACTCCGCCGACCAGTCGTTCTACGTCCGCAACCGTATCAAGGTAGTAACAAACAACGGGTGGATCGGCCTCGGCATGGTGTTGCTGATGCTGAGCCTCTTTCTCAACATGCGCAGCGCGTTCTGGGTGGCGATGGGCATTCCCGTCACGGTTCTCGGCGTCGTGTTCATGCTGCCGCTGTTCGATTCGTATCTCGACGTGATCGCGCTGGCGGCCATGATCCAGGTAATCGGCATCATCGTCGACGACGGCATTATTATCGCAGAGAACGTGCACATGCACCGCGAACGGGGCGAGCCGCCCCTGCAGGCTGCGGTGGAAGGCATCAGCGAGGTGTTCTGGCCGGTTCTGACGACGATCGTCACCACGTTCATGGCGTTCGCCCCCATGTTCTTCATGTCGGGCATCATGGGCAAGTTCGTCGTCGTCATACCGCTCGTCATGTCACTCGCGCTCTTTATTTCGCTCTTCGAAGCCATGACCGCCCTGCCGGCACACCTGATCATGGGGCTTCGCGAGGGCGGCGTCTCGGTGGTCAGGAAGACGCGCAGCTGGTTCGACCGCGTGCGCGCCCTCTACGAAAAGAGTATGCGCCACGTGCTGACGCTGCGCTACCTGGTAGTCTTCGTGTCAGTGGTGTCGCTGGCTGCCTGCCTGTGGTACGCGGTGAATTTCATGGATTTCGTCCTGTTTCCCACCAGCAGTGCGGATACATTTTACCTGCTGATCGAGCTTCCGACGGGGTCCTCCCTGCAGGCGACCTCCAAAAAGGTAGAGAAACTCGAGGAGTTGATCGTCGCCTTGCCAGACGAGGAAGTTCAGTCGTTCGTTACACGCGTGGGTACGCAGGGGGAGTTCTCGCCGGGCGAGAATGAGAACTGGGCCATTATCGGCGTCAACCTGACGCCCTACGACAAGCGCTCACGGGTCGCTGACGAGATCGTGGAAGACCTTCGTGTGCAGAGTGCCCGCATCGAAGGGTTCGAGAAAGTCGTGTATCTGATCGACGCAGGAGGACCGCCGGTGGGGCGGCCGATTACGATACGCGTAGTGGGAAACGGCGACGCAGAGCGCAAGGCGCTGGCGGATTCAGTGGTCGCGTTCCTGGCGGGCTTCGATGGCGTCAAGGACATAGACCGCAATGACAAACGGGGCAAGGACCAGGTGGAGATCAAGATCGACTACGGCAGGCTGGCACGCGTCGGGCTGAGCGTGGCCGATATCGCGCAGAGCGTGCGTTTCGCATACGACGGTGAGGTGGTAACCGACGTTCGCTACGGCGACGAAGACGTGGATTTTCGTGTGCAGCTCGACGAGCGCGCGCGCCGGAATCCCCGGTTCTTGAAGGAACTCCTGGTGCCGAACAGCCGCGGGCGCATGATCCCGCTCAGCGACGTGGCCAGGCTCGCGACCGGTCCCGGCCCGTCGAACTATTACCATTTCGACGGCGACCGGGCGGTGACGATAACCGCGGACGTCGTCAACGGCGTGACTACACCGGTCAAGGCGACCAACGCCGTAGTAGAGCGTTTCGACGTGGAGCAGGACTGGCCGAACCTGCGGTTCGAGATCGGTGGTGAGGCGGAGGAAACCCAGGAGTCAATGCGAAGCCTCTTCCAGGCGTTTCTGATCGCCGTCGTCGGCATCTACTTCGTGCTGATGCTCCTCTTCAACTCGCCGACGCAGCCGGGCATGGTCATGATCGCCATCCCGTTCGGCATCATGGGTGTGATCGTCGCCTTCGCACTGCACGGCCAGGACATCGGGTTCCTCGCCATGATGGGCCTTGTGGGGCTGAGCGGAATCGTTGTCAACGATTCGCTGGTACTCGTAAACCACATCAACGATATCAAGCGCGACTCCAAGGGCGCCACGGTCAAGGAGATGGTCATCCAGGGCGCGACCGACCGTCTGCGGCCGGTGCTGCTCACCACCGTCACCACCGTGGTCGGCCTGCTGCCGCTGGCCTACGGTATCGGCGGCTCCGACCCCTTCATGGCCCCCATGGCGCTGGCTCTCGGGTACGGTATCCTCTTTGCTTCGCCGCTCACACTGGGCATCGTGCCGTCTCTCTACGTGATCTCGGACGACGTTCGCAGGCTATTCAGACGCCGGCGCAAGGACGGGGCCGGCTAGCGGGGATTCTCGTCTTGATAGCGCGTGGCCATCCTGCTATTCTGCCCCTTTCCGTCGCCCCGCTACCCATGGCGAAGCAGCCCCGCGCGGGGCCGGCGCCCGGGTCATTCGTTTTTCCCCCCAACAACTTCCACACAGGAGGTGGCGGCCATGTTCTTTGGAGTCTGGAATTCGGCGCGCGCCAACAAGGAAAACATTCTCTATGCGATCGTGACCGTATTTCTGCTGGAACGAGTTCGCGCCGGATGGAACCGGATCGAATCGACGGGCCGGCGGCGTGGGCTTGCCCCCGCCAAGGTTGAAAGAAGACAGAAACAGCTCGTTGTGGTGGCCTCTCTGCTGTACGCGCTGCCGCTGGTTTTGCCCGTGGTCAAGTATTTTTATCGCTCGATCGAAGAGCTGTCATGGAGCGTGCCGGGGCTGGCGGCCTTCGAGAACACGTACGCTTTCTGGGGCCTGGTGCTGCTGTGCGAGTGTTTTATCTCACTGGTCGTCTACAACCTGCTCAGGATCTACGTGGATCGTATGAACGCCGCGGTCGGTTTCTTCAAGGCGATCGGGCGCAACGTCCGCGATGGCTCACGTGCCGCTGTGCATGCGGGCGGTCACGCCGGTACGCGGCTGATTTCCGGGGCGAGGTTTCTGTCCGCCCATGCGCGGACGGCGGCGGCCGCAGGCACGAGCGGCCTGCGAGCGCACCTCGCCGCGCCGGGCGGGGTGAAAACGCTCCCGGCACGGACACGCGCACTGGCAGGCGCAGGCATGAAGAACCTGGTACGGCGCGCCCGCGACGCCGGAAGGGGGGCAGAGTCCCGGCGCTCGGCGTACGATTCGCTGGCGTCACCGGGCGGGACCGGTATGGTGGACGCTAGTTACGGAAGGAGTCGCCCATGAGGATGCGCCGTTTGACATCCATATGTGCCGGCATGATTCTTTGCCTGGGGGTGGTGGCGAACGCCCAGGAGGTCTCAATCAAGACCACGCGGGTCGCGGGCAACGTGTACATGCTGGAAGGCTCGGGAGGCAACATCGGCGTGTCGGTGGGCGCGGACGGTATCCTCATCGTGGATGACCAGTTCGCGCGCCTGGCGGAGAAGATACGTGCCGCCCTCCGGGATATCAGCGAGGGCAAGCTCGAATTCCTGCTCAATACGCACTGGCACGGTGACCATACGGGCGGCAACGAGGTGTTCGGCCGCGAGGCGACGATCATCGCGCACGAAAACGTCCGCAAGCGCATGGTGACGGGCGCCAAGAGACCGGAGCGAACGATCGAGCCGAGCCCGGAGGGGGCGCTGCCCGTGATCACTTTCGATTCGTCGTTGTCGCTTCACTTCAACGGCGAGGAGATAAAGGCGATCCACGCGCCGCAGAGCCACACGGACGGTGACTGCGTGGTCTATTTCACGGGTTCGAACGTGGTGCATATGGGCGACCTGTTTTTTTCGGGTTTGTTTCCGTTCGTCGATCTGGCCAGCGGCGGCGACGTCGAAGGATACATCCACAGCGTAAAAAAGGTGCTCGACGAACTATCGGGCGGTGTGAAGATCATCCCCGGTCACGGGCCTCTCTCGACGCTGGACGACCTCGAGAGCTTTCACACGATGCTGGTCGAGACAACGCGGGTCATCCGCGCCCGCATGAAGGACGGCAGGAGCCTGGACGAGATCAAAGACGCCGGGTTGGGGGCGCGGTGGGATTCGTGGAGCTGGTCTTTCATTCCGACGGAGAGATGGATCGAAACGGTGTACAACAGCTATTCGCCCGGGGAACGGCGATAAACAGAAGGGACACCAGCAGCATTCGCGACAACCGTACGAACGCTGGTATGCAAAGGGGAATCAGATGAAAAGGCTATTCACACTTTTAATCGTTGTGGGGTGCGCGATGTTTGTCGCTTCATGCTCGAATTCGGTGGCGGACGATCAAACCTTCGAAAAGATCGCCGCCGACTTTATAGAGAAGTACCTGGAGATGAACCCGGAGGCGGCGACCGCCCTGGGTGACCACCGTTGGGACCATCGTATGGACGATTACAGCCTGGCCGGAGTCAAAGCGAACCTCGCGTTCAACAAAGCGACGCTGGATGTCCTGGAGGAGATCGACCCCGCGCGGCTCGGCGAAATCAACCGCGTCGACTACCACATCCTCCGCAACCAGGTGGAGGAGACGATATTCCGCCTGGAGACGCTCCGGGAGTACGAGTGGAACCCGCTGGTGTACAACGTGGGCGGGGCAATCTATAACCTGCTGGTCCGGGATTTCGCGCCGCTGAAGGACCGCTTGCGGAGTGTCGAGCAACGCCTGCGCCAGCTCCCGGGAGTCACCGCCCTGGCGAAGGCCAATCTCAAGAACCCGCCCAGGGTTCACGTCGAAACGGCCATTCGGCAGAACAAGGGCACCATCGGTCTCATACAGGACGGGTTGCAGGCCTTCGTGGATGAGGTTCCGGAACTGTCCGACGAGTTGCGGCCGGTGCGGCAAAAGGCCGTGGCGGCCCTGGAGTACTACGGCAACTGGCTCGAGCGGGACCTGCTGCCGACGGCGGACGGCGAGTTTCGTCTCGGCGAGGACAAGTTCCGCAGGAAGCTCCACTACGTTCTCGAATCGGACCTGACGATGGAGGACATACTCGGACAAGCCGAAAAGGCGCTCTCTGCCACGCAGGAGGAGATGTACCGGACGGCGTTGCCGTTGTACAGGCAGGCGGCCGGATCGGGGGACAGCCCCGACAGGAAGCTCGTGATCAAGACCGTGCTGGACCGGCTGGCCGAGACCCACCCGAGCAACGAGACCATCGTCGGCAAGGCGAGCGAGTGCCTGGACGAATGCACGAGGTTTGTGTCGGAGAGAAACCTGGTTACCGTGCCCGATGAGCCGATTAATCTCATCGTGATGCCCGAGTTCCAGCGTGGCGTGGCCGTCGCCTATTGTGACGCTCCGGGCCCACTGGAACCCCAGGGAAAAACATTCTACGCCATCTCGCCGACGCCCGAGGATTGGGACGAGGCGCGTGTTACGTCATTTTTTCGGGAATACAACGACTACATGCTTCACGACCTCACGATTCACGAAGCGGTACCCGGTCACTACCTGCAGCTGGCGCACTCGAACCGGTTCAAGGCGCCGACCATGATCCGTTCGATCTTCTACAGCGGTCCCTTTGTCGAGGGCTGGGCCACCTACGCCGAGCAGCTCATGGCCGAGAAGGGCTACGGCGGCCCCGAGGTCAAGATGCAGCAGCTCAAGATGCGGCTGCGCCTGATCATCAACGCCATCATCGATCAGAAAATCCACACGGCCGGTATGACCGAGCAAGAAGCCATCGACCTCATGATCGGCGAGGGGTTCCAGGAAGAGGGCGAGGCGGCCGGCAAGTGGCGCCGCGCGTGCCTGACCTCCACCCAGCTCTCCACCTACTTCGTAGGTAACATAGAGGTCAATGCCATCCGTGACGCGTACGAGGAAAAACAGGGCGAGAACACGGATATGAAAACGATGCACGACCGGATGCTCTCCTTTGGGTCTCCCCCGGCGAAATACGTCAAGGAGCTGATGGGCTTGTAGGATTTGGACGCAGCGCGATCCGGGCGCAGCGGCCGTAACCCCTTCCGGGAGCAGCAAGTCGTTGCGGGATATGGACAAGCAGCGCGGGATAGTGTATAATAAACCACGTTAATCGTCCGATTTGTTGCCCCGCACGCGGTTCCCAACCCCAAGGAGGGTGCGCATCGTGTATCTGCCTTTGCGAAAGCATATTTCGTTCCCGTCCACCGCCAACCGTCCCGCCGCGAGGCTCGTCCGCACCGCGGCGGTGGGGGTTGTCTTCGCGTCTTCCCTGCTCGCCGCCGCCGGCCCGGCGCCGGAGGACGGCGGCTCGAACCTCGCCGTCTTCGTGGAGGTGTCGGCGAGTCTCGGTATCAATATTACCCCCACCGGCGACCGCGCCGACTGGGGGCACGGCGCGGCGTTTTGCGACTACGACGGAGACAACGACCTCGATCTCTACGTGGTAATGGGGGCCGGCCAGGCCAACAAGCTTTTCGAGAATCGCGGTGCCGCCGGTTTCGTCGACGTCGCCGCCGCGGCGGGGGTGGCGGACGCGGCGAACGGCCGCGCGGTGGTGTGGGCGGACTACGACAACGACGGTGACAAGGACATCTTCGTCTCCAATTATCTCGTACCCAGCCGGTTGTACCGGAACAACGGCGACGGTACCTTCACCAACCGGGCGACGGCGGCGGGCATGACGGCCGTGGGCAAGTCCCATTCGGCTGCGTGGGCGGACTATGACAACGACGGGAATCTCGATTTGTTCGTAGGCAATTACGGCATCGCGGCCGTCCCGGACCCAAACCTCCTCTATCATAGTAACGGTGACGGCACCTTCACCGAGGTCGCCGCCTCGGCGGGCGTGGCCGATTCCACCAAGCCGGCCCTGGCGTGCACGTGGGTCGACTACGACAGCGACAACGACCCCGACCTCTACATCGCCTACGACAAGACCAAGGGCAACGTTCTCTACCGCAACAACGGCGACGGCACGTTTAC